>NZ_JBSXMU010000034.1:0-33735 GCF_054073225.1 Teichococcus aerofrigidensis | reverse complement strand
ATCACCCTGGGGCTGGACCTGACCGGCCATGCCCCCGGGGGGGCGGCGGCGGACCGCACTTGATTTCCCGGCCATTCTCGCCCATGCGTATGGTCATCGTACAACACGGCGGCCCAAGGGGGAGATGTCCATGCCCATCACCGGCGAGATGCTGATCGGCGCCACGGCCCTGCGCGGCACCGACAGGCCCGTGCGCGCCGTCGAGGCGGCCACCGGCCAGCCCATGGAGCCCGCCTTCGGCGGCGGCACGGCGGCGGATGTGGAGCGCGCCTGCGCCCTGGCCTGGGCCGCCTTCGACAGCTACCGCGAGACCGCCCCCGAGGCGCGCGCCGCCTTCCTGGAGGCGGCCGCCCAGGCCATCCTCGACATCGGCGACGAGCTGATCGTCCGCGCCATGGCCGAGAGCGGCCTGCCGCGTGCCCGGCTGGAGGGCGAGCGCGGCCGCACGGTCGGCCAGCTCCGCCTCTTCGCCGCCGAGATCCGCGATGGCGGCTGGCAGCAGGCGCGCATCGACCCCGCCCTGCCCGACCGCAAGCCGCTGCCCCGCCCGGACCTGCGGCTGCGGATGATCCCGCTCGGCCCGGTCGCCGTCTTCGGGGCCTCCAACTTCCCGCTGGCCTTCTCGGTCGCCGGCGGCGACACCGCCTCGGCGCTGGCCGCCGGCTGCCCGGTGGTGGTGAAGGCGCATTCGGCGCATCCCGGCACCTCGGAGCTGGTCGGCCGCGCCATCCAGGCGGCGGTGCGGGCCTGTGGCCTGCCGGAAGGCGTCTTCTCCCTGCTCTTCGGCTCGGGCGCCGTGGTCGGGCAGGGCCTGGTCGCCGATCCGCGCATCAAGGCGGTGGGCTTCACCGGCTCGCGCGCCGGCGGCACGGCGCTGATGCAGACCGCCGCCGCCCGGCCCGAGCCGATCCCCGTCTATGCCGAGATGAGCAGCATCAACCCGGTCTACCTGCTGCCGGAGGCGCTGAAGACGCGGGCCGAGGCCATCGGCCGCGACTTCATCGGCTCGCTCACCATGGGCGCCGGGCAGTTCTGCACCAATCCCGGCCTGATCCTGGGCCTGGACGGGCCCGACCTCGACCGCTTCACCGCCGCCGCGGCCGGGGCGCTTTCCGGCGCCGCGGCGCAGACCATGCTGACGCCGGGCATCCTGAAGGCCTATCGCGAGGGCGTCGGGCATCTGGCAGGCAACAACCGCGTCCGGAAGCTGGCCGAGGGCCAGGCCGGCGACGAGATGCAGGGCCAGGCGGCGCTGTTCGAGACCACGGCGGAGCACTTCATCGCCGATCCGGCGCTGTCGGAGGAGGTGTTCGGCTCCGCCTCGCTGGTCATCCGCTGCACCGACATGGCGCAGGTGCTGGCCCTGACGGAACGGCTGGAAGGCCAGCTCACCGCCACGCTGCAGATGGACGAGGGAGATCTGGAGACGGCACGGTCACTGCTGCCGGTGCTGGAGCGCCGGGTCGGCCGCATCCTGGTGAACGGCTACCCGACCGGGGTCGAGGTCAGCCATGCCATGGTGCATGGCGGGCCCTACCCCTCCACCTCGGACGGGCGCTCGACCTCGGTCGGCACCCTGGCCATCCAGCGCTTCCTGCGCCCGGTCTGCTACCAGAACCTGCCGGCGGCGCTGCTGCCGCCGTCGCTGCGGGAGGGCAATCCGCTCGGCCTCTGGCGGCGGGTGGATGGCACGCTGACGCAGGGCTGAGCACGGCCGGGGCGGCTGTGCTAGACCCCCGGCCGGGCGGCATGACGCCGCCCGCCCTGGGGAGGCGGCATGGCGGCACGGCTCTGGTTCATCGGCAGTCTGCTCGTGGCGCTCGGCCTGGCGGCCCGGCTGCTGGGGTGGGACGTGCTGCTCTGGATCCCGCAGACGGTGATGGATGTCATCCGCGAGGACCCGGCGACCTCGGGCGTGATCACGCTCGGCATCGTGCTGATGGTGATCGCCCGGCTGATCGGCCAGAGGCGGGGCTGAGGCGGGAGGGGGCGGGACCCGTCCCCTCCCCCCGTAGACTCAGAGGCGGGCGGCCTCAGAGGCGGAAGGCCTGGCGCGCCAGCAGCCGCCAGTCGTTCCCGTCCTTCTGCCAGACCTGCATCACGCCGATCCGCACCGGCGTCGTCTGGCCGGCCGGCGAGACGGTCTCGCCCACCATCAGGTGCCGCACGATGGCGTTCGGACCGGCGAGGTCGATGGTCTGCTCGCTCAGCTCGATCCGGGTGAAGGCGCTCGCCTTGGATTCGAGATAGGCGATGAACTGCTCCTTGTTCTCGATGCGGCCGGCGGAATGGCCGTAGCTCAGCTTCTCGGCCGTCAGGGCGGCAAGCCGGGCGCGGTCCACCTTGAGCATGGCCTCGGTCAGCGCATCGACGGCGCGGGCCACCACGGCCTCGCCACCCCGGGCCTCCTGCGCCGCCGCCGCGCGCGGCGCGGCGATCCCCACCGACAGACAGAGCGCGGCGGCCAGCGCCACGCCCCTGCGAGACATCATCATCGGACCCTCCCTGGATTCGTTCTTGTTCCGCGACGTTATGCCGCGCCGGTGGGAAGGTCCAGGGAAGGAGCAAGGGAGGCGGCGGCGCCTCCCTGCCTCACGCGAAGACGTAGTCGCCGTGGCCCAGCGTCACGCCGCCGAGCAGGGTGACGTGGCTGGTCCAGCCGCCGGCATCCTGGATGGTGAGGAGCTGCCCGGCCTGGCTGACCGTCGCCTCCGCGCCGAAGCCCTTCAGCTGCAGCTGGTCCACGCCCGCCTGGAAGTCGGTGATGACATCATGGCCCATGCCCTTGTTGACGATGAAGGTGTCGCGGCCGGCCCCGCCGGTCAGCACGTCATTGCCGCCGCGCCCGTCCAGCACGTTGTTGCCGGCATTGCCGATGATGCGATTGTCGAGCGCGTTGCCGGTGCCCTTCGACCAGGAGGTGCCGGTGAAGATCAGGTTCTCGACATGGTCCGGCAGGGTGTAGGCGTCGATCCAGGTGGTGACCGTGTCGGTGCCCTGGCCGGCCAGTTCCACCACCTTGTCCGTGGCGCTGTAGACGACATAGGTGTCGTCGCCCGCCCCGCCCCGCATGGTGTCGCCCCCGCCCAGCGACTTGTAGCCGTCGGCGCCCGCGGTGCCGGTCCAGCTCTCGGCCCTGGCCGTGCCGTAGAACCACTTCGCCGGCTCCGCGCTGAGCGGCAGCGAGGCGGTTCCGGCCGCCGGGGCGGAGGAGCCGGTGGAGGGGGCCGGTGCGGGCGCGGGTGCGGGCGCGGGGGCCTCGGCGGCGGCGCTCGCGCTGAAGCCGAAATCCGCCGCCTTCAGCGCCTCCAGCTGCACGCCGCGCAGCGTCAGCCCGTCGCCCTGGCCGAAGTCGAAGACGGCGTCGTTGCCCACCTGGCGGCCCGTCGCCTTCACCGCCCCCAGGTCGGAGAAGCCGAAGCCCTGGAGCGAGATCCTGTCGCCGCTGGCGAAGTCCGTGACGATGTCATGCCCCTCGCCCCGGGCCAGGATGAAGGTGTCGTTGCCGCCGCCGCCGGTCAGCAGGTCGTTGCCGCCCTTGCCGTTCAGCACGTTCGGGCTGTCATTGCCGGTCAGCCGGTTGGCCAGGCCATTGCCGGTCGCCTGGGTCCAGGAGGTTCCGGTGGCGACGAAGTTCTCGACATGCTCGGGCAGGGTGTATTCGGAGAGCCAGGTGGTGACGGTGTCGATGCCCTGGCCGGCCAGTTCCACCACCTTGTCCGTGGCGGTGTAGACGACATAGGTGTCATCCCCCTTGCCGCCCTTCAGCGTGTCCCCGCCGCCGGCCGAGACGAGCTGGTCGTGGCCGTCCGTGCCGATCAGGGTCTCCGCTTTCGCGCTGCCCCAGACGGTGCGGGTATAGGCGGCGCTGGCGGCCGAGGTCGTGGTGGCGGAGGGCAGCGGCGACGGCGGGTTGAGCGAAGGCTCGGGCGCCGGGGCCGGTGACGGCGCGGTGACGGTGCTGTTGACCAGGGCGATGTCGTCGGCCGCCAGGCTGGAGAGGGCGACGCCCTTCAGCGTCACGCTCTGGCCGCCGCCGAGATCGATCACCGTGTCGCCGCCCGACTGCCGCGCCGCCGCCTTGACCGCGGCGAAGTCCGCGAAGGCGAAGCCGTCCAGCCGCAGCACGTCGCCCAGTCCGTTGCCCGCCCGGAAGTCGGTGATGGTGTCGTTGCCCTCGCCCCGGGCGATGACGAAGGTGTCGTTGCCGCCGCCGCCGGTCAGCAGATCGTTGCCGCCCTTGCCGTTCAGCACGTTCGGGCTGTCGTTGCCGATCAGCCGGTTGGCCAGGGCATTGCCGGTGCCGCTGCTCCAGCCGGTGCCGGTCAGCGTCAGGTTCTCGACATGGTCCGGCAGCACATAGCCGCTGATCCAGGTCGAGACCGTGTCCACGCCGCCGCCGGCCAGTTCCACGACCTGATCGGTCAGGGCGCCGATGTAATAGGTGTCGTCCCCCCGGCCGCCCTTCAGCGTGTCGCCGCCGCCATGGGAGTGGAGCGCGTCATGGCCGTCGTCGCCGGTCAGCGTGTCCTTGCCGCCGGTGCCGTGAAGGCTGCGCGTGGCGGCGGCGCTGGCGGCGGTCGTGATGGTGCTGTCGCCGCTGGCGGCGGGGAGCGTGGGCGCAGGCGCCGGGGCCGGAGCCGGGGCGGGCGCGGGCGTGGGCGTGGGCGTGGGCGTGGGCGGGGTGACGACGGCCGGCCCCTCCGTGCCCGGGCCGGAGAAGGCGTCCTTGTAGGCGGCGCCGGACTTCGGCTCCGTGCCGTCCGACAGGCGGCCGGGATAGGCGGCGTCGGAATCCCAGTAGGCCTGCAGCACCACGTCGTGGCTCTCGAACCACTCCTGCACCAGCTTGATGTAGGGCGCGGCGGTGTCGGTCTTGATGCCCCATTCCGAATAGGCGGTGGGCTTGCCATGCGCGTCGGCGAAGGCCTCGAGCCACTTCAGCCCGTACTTCCAGTCGCGGATGGTCTCGAAGGCCTTGACCGGATCGCTGCCGACATATTCGGGCTTCCAGTAGAAATCCATGCCGATGATGTCGACATAGTCGTCGCCCGGATAGGCATTGGCCGGGTTCATCCCGCCCGAGGCGGCGTCGACGTTCCATTCGAAGACGAAGCGATCGGAGACCGAGCGGAAGGTGGTGACCATCTGGCGGAAGGCGCCGATGAAGTCCTGCTCCTTGCCGATGGCGTTCCAGTGGAACCAGTCGCCGTTGAATTCCCAGCCGGTGCGGATATGGATCTTGTCGGTGCCCGGCGTGCCGTTCAGGAGGGTTTCCGCGACCGACTTGTAGTGCTGGTTGTAGCTGCCCCGGGCGGCGGAGGAGAGGTTGGCGTCCCGCGTGATCAGGGGCACCGACCAGAAGATGTCGCGGTCGGTGTTCTTCCAGAGGTCGTTGACCATCCACCTGGCGCTGCTGACGAAGTCGTTCCAGTTGGCGAAGCCGACGACGCCGTGGACACTGTCGACCTCGCGCCCCAGCCACTTCTCGAAGGTCGAGACCTGACCCGCATTGTTGCCGACATAAACGCCAAGTGCAGTCATCTTGCCCGCCTTCTGGAAGGAGTGCGGCCAGGGCCGCCCCTGGGCCCAGAATCGCGGCAAGAGGTCAAGAAGCCGTTAAGGACGCTAGAATTTATTAGATTTGATGCAACCATTGCGGGCATGGCGGCAATGCGCCCTGCCCTGAACAGGATATTCCCCGATGAGCCCTGAACTGCGTTGGCTGGCCTGGAGCCTTCTGCTCGGCCTGTTGCACCTGGTCCTGGCCGCCGCCGCGGCGCGCGGACAGTCCGGCCTGGCCTGGGCGCTCGGCCCCCGGGACACGCCGCAGCCGCCGCTGACCGGCATGGCCGGCCGCCTGCAACGGGCCCAGGCCAATTTCATGGAGACCTTCCCCTTCTTCCTGGGTGCCGTCCTGCTCGTCCAGCTGAGCGGTCGGGGCGGATCGGCGAGCGCGCTGGGCGCGGCGATCTATGTCTGGGCGCGGCTGGCCTATCTGCCGCTCTACGCCGCAGGCATTCCCTATCTGCGGACGCTGGCCTGGGGCGTCTCGGTGGCCGGGCTGCTGATGGTGCTGGGCTCCGCGCTGCCCTGGGCCGGATGAGGTCCCGGCGGCAACCGGGGATACGGGTTGCCGCTGCGGTCCCTCGCAGGAGAGGCGTGACGGCCATCCGAATTTCGTGCGGCGAGACGCAATCGGGGCATGAGCCGCGTCTCAATCATAATAATGGACGAGATTTTTACACAATCGTACAAAGCGCCTGCTACCCCCCATAAGGCAATCAAACGATGGATCTCCGGGATTCTCTCCACGAGGTGCAGCTTCGTGTTCAGGTCGCGCAGGCTCTGCTGGTCGATGCGCTCGACGAGCGCCCCGGCCCCGACCGCCGCACCATCCTGGAGGCATTGATGGAGGTGGACGCCGCCGAGCGCATCCTCGCCTTCAGCGTCGAGCCCGCCAATGACACGGCCGAGGCGGAGGAGGTCGAGGCGCCCGGCCTGCGTCTGGTGCAATCCGCCGACTGAGCCTTCCGCCCCTCCCCCCCGCACGGCGCGGCCCTGCCGCTCCGCTGCGACGACGCGGCTCATTTTTGCGCCACGCACCATGGCGCGGCCGTGCAAAGCATGTCTCAATGCCCTCCCGTCCCACGCCGGCGCCCGCCGGTGCGGGACGGGCAAGATCGCTTCCCGTGGCCGGCAACCGCCGCCGGGCAGGCGCTTTGGCAGGACATGTTTCAGGGGAGTTCGCCATCCATGCCCTCCAGGCCGACGATCGAGGGGCCTATCGCCCGCACCGCCATGGCCTTCGTGCTGGCCGGTGGGCGGGGCAGCCGGCTGATGGAGCTGACCGAGCGGCGCGTGAAGCCGGCGGTCTTCTTCGCCGCCAAGTCGCGCATCATCGACTTCGCGCTGTCCAACGCGCTGAACTCCGGCATCCGCCGTATCGGCGTGGCGACCCAGTACAAGGCGCACAGCCTGATCCGGCACCTGCAGCGCGGCTGGAACTTCCTGCGCCCCGAGCGCAACGAGACCTTCGACATCCTGCCGGCCAGCCAGCGCGTCTCCGAGACCGGCTGGTACACCGGCACGGCGGACGCGGTGTACCAGAACCTCGACATCATCGAGAGCTACGCGCCCCGCCACATCGTCGTCCTGGCGGGCGACCATGTCTACAAGATGGATTACGAACGCATGCTGCAGCAGCATGTGGACAGCGGCGCGGATGTCACCGTCGGCTGCATCGAGGTGCCGCGCCTGGAGGCCACCGGCTTCGGCGTGATGCATGTCGAGCCGAACGGGCGCATCATCTCCTTCCTGGAGAAGCCCAAGGACCCGCCCGGCATGCCGGACCGGCCGCATATGGCCCTGGCCAGCATGGGCATCTACGTCTTCGAGACGCGCTTCCTGGCCGAGCAGCTGCGGCGCGACGCGGCCGACCCGCAGTCGAGCCACGACTTCGGCCATGACCTCGTCCCCTACATCGTCCGCCACGGCCGCGCCTACGCGCACCGCTTCGCCGAATCCTGCGTCCATTCCGGCCAGGAGGCCGAGGCCTACTGGCGTGACGTCGGAACCGTGGATGCCTACTGGCAGGCCAATATCGACCTGACCGAGGTGGTCCCGGCGCTCGACCTCTACGACCGCGAATGGCCGATCTGGTCCTATGCCGAGCTGACCCCGCCGGCCAAGTTCGTGCACGATGTGGAGGGCCGTCGCGGCATGGCCACCGCCTCCCTGGTGTCGGGCGGCTGCATCGTCTCGGGCGGCTCGGTGCGCCGCTCGGTGCTCTGCCCCTCGGTGCGGGTGAATTCCTACGCCGCGGTGGAAGGCTGCGTGCTGTTGCCGGGCGTGGATATCGGCCGCGGCGCGCGGCTGCGCAACACCATCGTGGACAGCGGCATCCAGATCCCCCCCGGCATGGTGGTGGGGGAGGATCCGGAGCTGGACGCGCGGCGCTTCCGCCGCACCAACAAGGGCATCTGCCTGATCACGCAGCCCATGCTGGACATGCTGGACGACAAAGCGCGCTGATGAGCCTCCGCCTTCTCTCCGTCGCCTCCGAGGTCTATCCGCTGGTCAAGACCGGGGGGCTTGCCGATGTCGCCGGCGCGCTGCCCGCCGCGCTGGAGGCCGAGGGCGTCGTCACCCGCACCCTGCTGCCGGGCTATCCCCGCGTGCTGCGCGCGCTGGAGCGGGCCGAGACGGCGCATGATCTCGGCGACAGCCTCTTCGGCCATCCCGCCCGCCTGCTGGCGGCGCGCGCCGCCGGGCTCGACCTCTTCATCCTCGACGCGCCCTCCCTCTATGCCCGCGAGGGCAACCCCTATTCCGGCCCGGACGGGCAGGACTGGCCGGACAACGCCTTCCGCTTCGCCGCCCTGGCCCAGGCGGCGGCACGAATCGGCCGCGGCCTGCTGCCGGGCTTCCTGCCCGATGTCGTGCACGCGCATGACTGGCAGGCCGGCCTGGCCCCCGCCTATCTGCACTATGGCGGAGAGGGGCGGCCCGGCACCGTGATGACGGTGCACAACCTGGCCTTCCAGGGGCAGTTCCCCGGTGCGTTGCTGACCGCTCTCGGCCTGCCGCCGCATGCCTGGTCGGTCGAGGGGGTGGAGTATTACGGCGCGCTGGGCTTCCTCAAGGCCGGGCTGCGGCTGGCCGACCGGGTCACCACCGTCTCGCCGAGCTATGCCGCCGAGATCCGCACGCCGGAAGGCGGCATGGGCATGGACGGCCTGCTGCGCAGCCGCGGGCGGACCCTCAGCGGCATCCTGAACGGCATCGACACCGGGGTCTGGGACCCGGCCACCGATCCGCACCTCGCCGCCTCCTACGACGCGAGCCGGCTCGAGGGCCGCGAGGCCAACCGCGCCGCGCTGCGCGCCGAGATGGGGCTGGCGCCGGACCCCGCCGCGCCGCTGCTGGCCGTGATCAGCCGGCTGTCCTGGCAGAAGGGCATGGACCTGGTGCTGGAGGCGGTTCCGGCCCTGCTCCGCCACGGCATGCAGCTCGCCGTGCTGGGCACCGGCGATCCCGGCCTGGAGGCCGGTTTCCGCGCCGCCGCCGAGGCGCATCCCGGCCGGATCGGCGCCCGGCTCGGCTATGATGAGGGGCTGGCCCATCGCATCCAGGCGGGCTGCGACGCCCTGCTGGTGCCGTCCCGCTTCGAGCCCTGCGGCCTGACCCAGCTCTGCGCCCTGCGCTACGGTGCCCTGCCGGTGGTGGCCCGGGTCGGCGGGCTGGCCGATACGGTGATCGACGCCAACGAGATGGCGCTGGCCGCCGGGGTCGGGACCGGGCTGCAGTTCGCCCCGCCCTCCGCCCCCGCGCTGGAGGCGGCGCTGGACCGGCTGGCGGCGCTCTGGGCCGACCACGCGGCCTGGCGCGGCGCGCAGCGCGCCGGGATGGCCGGCGACGTGAGCTGGCGCCGCCCCGCGGCGCGCTATGCATCGCTCTACCGTGAGTTGCAGTCCCGCTAGTCTCCCGGCCGGATGCGCGAAGGCGCTGGACAGCGGCCCTTCCTCTGCTGGCATGATGGGGTTCAGCCCTGGGAATACCCTGCATGAGTGACAGCCCCGTGCATTCCACCCTCGTGACCAGCGCCGACGACGCGGCGAGCCTCCGCCGGGACATCATGGCCCAGTTGATCTACCATGTCGGCGCCAACCCGGACCGGGCCAGCGCGCGCGACTGGTTCCTGGCCGTGACGCTCGCCACCCGGCACCGGATCGTGGACCGCTGGCGCGCCTCCAACGCCGAGACGGTGGCGCAGGGGCACAAGCAGGTCTGCTACATGTCGCTCGAGTTCCTGATCGGGCGGCTGCTCTCGGACGCGCTGGGCAATCTCGGCATGACCGAGCCGGTGCACGAGGCCCTCTCGGGCCTCGGCGTCGAGCTGGACGAGGTGACGGCGCAGGAGGCCGACGCGGCGCTCGGCAATGGCGGCCTGGGCCGCCTCGCCGCCTGCTTCATGGAGAGCATGGCCAGCCTCAGCATCCCCGCCTATGGTTACGGCATCCGTTACGAGCACGGGCTGTTCCGCCAGGTCATCCAGGACGGCCGCCAGCGCGAGCTGCCCGAGGACTGGCTCTCGCTGGGCAATCCCTGGGAGTTCGAGCGGTCCAACATCATCTACGACATCGGCTTCGGCGGCCATGTGGCGGCGGAAGCCGGCGTGGACGGGCGGCAGCGGCTGGTCTGGTATCCGGGCGAGACGGTGCGCGCCATCGCCTATGACACGCCGATCGTGGGCTGGCGCGGCAAGTGGATCAACACGCTGCGGCTCTGGTCGGCCCGCGCCACGGACCCGATCCACCTGGAGGAGTTCAACCGGGGCGACCATGTCGGCGCCATGGCCAACCGGGTGCGGGCGGAGGCGATCTCCCGCGTGCTCTATCCGAGCGACGAGACGGCGGCGGGCCAGGAGCTGCGGCTGCGGCAGGAGTACTTCTTCGCCTCCGCCTCGCTGCAGGACCTGCTGCGCCGGCACCTGCGCCTGCATGGCGACATCCACAGCCTGGCCGGAAAGGCGGCCGTGCAGCTCAACGACACGCATCCGGCGATCGCCGTCTCCGAGCTGATGCGGCTGCTGGTCGATCTGCATGGCCTGGCCTGGGACAAGGCGTGGGACATCACCCGCGCCACCTTCTCCTACACCAACCACACCCTGCTGCCGGAGGCGCTGGAGACCTGGCCGGTGGCGCTGATGGAACGCGTCCTGCCGCGCAACATGCAGATCATCTACATGATCAACGCCAAGCACCTGGAGGCGGCGCGCGACCAGGGTGCGCAGGATGGGCTGCTCGCCGCCGTCTCGCTGATCGACGAGCATCACGGCCGGCGCGTGCGCATGGGTCATCTCGCCTTCATCGGCTCGCACCGCGTCAACGGCGTCTCCGCCCTGCACACCGACCTGATGCGCAAGACCGTCTTCGCCGAACTGAACCAGGTCTGCCCTGGGCGCATCGTCAACAAGACCAACGGCATCACCTTCCGCCGCTGGCTGATGCGCTCCAACCCGCCGCTCACCGCCCTGCTGACCGAGACGCTGGGCGAGGCGGTGCTGGACGAACCGGAGCGGCTGGAGGGTCTCGACGCCTTCGCCGAGGACAGCGCCTTCCAGCAGCGCTTCGCCCGGCAACGGCACCAGGCGAAGCAGGCGCTCGCCCGGCAGATCGTCGCGCGCACCGGCATCGTCGTCGATCCCGACGCGCTCTTCGACGTGCAGATCAAGCGGATCCACGAATACAAGCGGCAGCTGCTGAACATCCTGCAGACCGTCGCGCTCTACAACGCGATGCGCGCGCAGCCGCAGCGCGACTGGGTGCCGCGGGTGAAGATCTTCGCCGGCAAGGCGGCGCCGAGCTACCACACCGCCAAGCTGATCATCCGGCTGATCAACGATGTCGGCCGCGTCATCAACAGCGATCCCACGGTGCGCGGCCTGCTCAAGGTGGTGTTCCTGCCCAACTACAATGTCAGCCTGGCGCAGGGCATCATCCCCGCGGCCGACCTCTCGGAGCAGATCTCGACCGCCGGCATGGAGGCCTCGGGCACCGGCAACATGAAGCTGGCGCTGAATGGGGCGCTGACCATCGGCACGCTGGACGGCGCCAATGTCGAGATCCTGGAACGCGTCGGCGCCGAGAACATCTTCATCTTCGGCCTCACCGCCGCGCAGGCCACGGCGCGCCGGCGGGACGGCTTCGACGCCCGCGCGCAGATCCGGGAATCGCCCGATCTCGAGGAGGTGCTGGACGCGGTGGCGGCCGGCGTCTTCTCGCCGGAGGAGCCGGAGCGCTATTCCGGCCTGATCCAGAGCCTGATGAACGCCGACCACTTCCTGGTCAGCGCGGATTTCGATGCCTATCACGCCGCGCAGCGCGCGGTCGACCTGCGCTGGAGCCAGCCGCGGCACTGGTGGCGCAGCAGCATCCTGAACACGGCGCGGGTGGCCTGGTTCTCCTCCGACCGCACCATCCGCGAATACGCGGAGGACATCTGGAACGTGCCCTCCCGCTGATTGGTTCCGGCAGGAAGGGGGTGCCCGGCTTGGCGCCCCCCTCCCCTCCCCTCAGCCGCGCAGCACCGCGTCCAGGCGGCGCGCCAGGCTCCGCACCTGCGGCTCCTGGATCATGGTGAGATGGTCGCCCTCGGTCGGCAGCAGGGTGAGATTCTCGCCGGCCAGCCGCCGCCAGGTCGGCAGGATGTCATAGGTGCCGCCCTGCATGGCGTGGATCAGGGTGACCTTCCCGGCATAGGGCCGGGGGCGGTAGTTGCGGGTCGCCAGCATGATGCCGCCCCGCACCCGGCGCAGATCCTCGGGCAGATGCGCATCCGCCGTCAGGTCGCCCACAAGGTCGAGATGCCGCGCCGGCCGGCCCAGCCGCACCCGCGCGCGGTCCAGCAGCATCATCCCCTTCTTGCCGAGGAAGTCGAGATTGCCCCGCAGGCCGCGGGTCCGCATGTCGCGCGCCACCCGCAGCGGGCGGGAGACGAGGTGGTGCATCCGCTGAGGCCCCGGCAGGAAGCGGGGATGCACGCTGGTGTCGATGGCGATCAACTGCTCGACCACCTCGCCCTCGCGCCGCAGCCGCTGCGCCATCTCCAGCGCCACCAGCCCGCCGAAGGAGTAGCCGCCGAGCCAGTAGGGCCCCCTCGGCTGCGCCTCCCGCAGGATGCGGAGATAGTCGGCCGCCATGGCATGCACGCAGCTCTGCGCCGCGCCGCCCGGCTCCAGGCCCTGCGCCTGGATGCCGTAGATGCGGCGCCCGGTGCGCAGCGCCCGCTGCAGCGCCCAGAGCTCCATCACCCGGCCGGCCATGCTGTGGATCAGGAAGAGCGGCGGGCCGGCCCCGGCCTCGCCCTCGCGCATGACCACCAGCCGGCCGCCTGGCGGGGCGGGCTCCGGCGCGTCGACCAGCGCGGCGAGCGCGGCCACGGTGGGCGCGCGCAGCAGGGTGGTGAGCGGCAGGCGCACGCCCTTCACCCGCTCGATCTCGGCGAAGAGCCGCGCCGCCAGGAGCGAATGGCCGCCCAGCGCGAAGAAGTCGTCCTCCGCCGCGATCGGGGCGATGCCGAGCAGCTCCTGCCAGAGCTCCCGCAGGAAGTTCAGCGTGCCGGCCGCCGCGGCGCGGGCCGCCAGGGGAGAGGCCAGCGGTGCGTGGCGCAGCGCCGGGTGGTGGCGCAGCGCCTCCAGGCATCCGGGATTGGCCAGGGCGGAGAGGTTGCGCACCGGCAGGCCGTTCACCGCGTCGCGCATCGCCGCCTCGGACGGCTTGCCGGTATGGGTCACCGGCAACTCCGCGACCTGCAGGAAGAGGTCCGGCACATGCGCCGCCGAGGCCTCGCGCGCCAGGGCGCGGCGGATCTCGGCGATGAGCGGGCCGTCCAGCGTCCGCCCCGCCTCCAGCACCAGGGCCAGCACCGCCCGGCCCTCGCTTGCCACCTCGGGGTCCCGCTGCAGCACCACCATGGCGTCGCGGATCTCGGGGAAGCGGCGCAGAACGCGGTAGATCTCGGCCGGGCCGATGCGGATGCCGCGCACCTTCATGATGCCGTCGGACCGGCCATGGATGCGGATGCCGCCCTCCGGCGTCGCCTCCGCCAGGTCGCCATGCGTCCAGACGCCCGGATTCTGCGCGAAATAGGCCTGATGGAAACGGCTGCCGTCCGCATCGCCGTGGAAGCCCAGGGGGCGGGACGGGAAGGGATTGGCGCAGACCAGCTCGCCCACGGCGCCGGGCCGGTCCTGCCCCTCCTCCGAGAGCACGCGGACATCGAGGCCGAGGCTGCGGGCCTGGCTCTGCCCGGCATGCACGGGGCGCTGCGGATGGCCGAGCACGAAACAGCCGATGATGTCGGTGCCGCCCGAGATCGAGTGCAGCGGCAGGTCGCCCACCTTCCGCCGCACCCAGTGATAGCGCGCCTCGTCCAGCACCGAGCCGGTGGAGAGGATGACGCGCAGCGCCGAGAGGTCGTGGTCTCGCGCCGGATGCAGCCGGGCCGTCTCGGACATCTTCAGATAGCCCGGGCTGGTGCCGAAATGCGTCACCCGCTCCTGCTCCACCAGCGACCAGAGCGTGTCGGCCTCGGCGATCGGGCCGCTGTAGGTGACGATCTCGGCGCCCGAGGCCAGGGCGGAGAGCTGCCAGTTCCACATCATCCAGCCGCAGGAGGTCTGGAAGAACAGCTTGTCGCCGGGCCGCAGCTCGCTGTGCAGCCGGTGCTCCTTCACATGCTCGATCAGCGTGCCGCCGGCCCCGTGCACGATGCATTTCGGCTGGCCGGTGGTGCCGGAGGAGAACAGGATGAAGAGCGGCTGGTTGAAGGGATGCTCCTGCCACGCCGCCTCGGCCCGCACGGCGGCGCACAGGGCCGCGGCATCGTGCAGCGGCAGCAGCAGTTCCGGGATCTCGGCCGGCCCGTCCAGCGCCACCACGCCGCGGCAGGCGGGCAGGCCCCGCGCCACCTGGGCCAGGCGCGTCGTCAGGGCGAGGCCGGTATCCTGGGCGGCCGGCCGCAGATGGGCCAGCAGCAGGACAGGGTCGAGCTGCGCGAAGCGGTCGAGGATCGCCTCGCTGCCCATCTCCGGCGCGGCGGTCGAGAGGGTGGCGCCCAGCGCCGCGACGGCCAGCGCCGCCACCACCGCCTCCGCGTCGTTGCGCATCACGGCGCCGACGCGGTCCCCGGGGCGGAGACCGAGCTGCTGCAGCACGGTGGCGAGCCGCGCCACCCGCTGGCGCAGGGCGCCCCGGCTGAGGCGCTCGGCCGGGCGGCCCGGCACCAGGGCGGTGACGGCGGGGGCCGCGTCGTCCCAGCGGGGCGAGAGCAGATTCGCCGCGTAGTTCAGCCGCAGGCCGGGGAAGAAGCGTGCCGTCTCGCAATCGTCGCCGGTGCAGACGGGCTCGGCCTCGCCGCTGCAATCCAGGCCGGACCAGCGCAGGAAGGCACTCCAGAAGCCGCGGTAATCCTGCACGGCGTAGCGTTGCAGCGCCTCCGGCCCCGCCGGCTCCGCTAGCAGCCCCTGGCCGGCGAGCCAGGCGGCGAATTCGGCCATCTGACACCCCAGCATGTCGGCGACGGAGGGGGTGTGCAGAACCGTTTCCGGAGCCGCCTCGCCCAGCTGCTGCGCTTCTCGAATCACCGGCAATCCGTCCATCTCACGCCACCCCGCACTCATTCCGCCGCAAGGATCGTCTTTAATTTTCCCATCCGCAATGAATTGGGGCAATCATCTCAATTAGTTGAATTTTGGCTATTTTTCGACGCATTGCCTGTCGGGCGCCGTAACCTATTGGAAATGAGCGCCCTTGCCGGTGCAAGCGCGATTTGCGCTGCAACGCAAAAAACCTCGTGATGCGGGCATTGCCTCAGATTTCGATCTGTTCCGAGAGAATATGGCCCAGGCAGCGCGCCGGCCGCGCAGAGGCGGCCACCGCGAGGAGGTGGTCCGGCGGCCCCTCGGGCGTGTCGATCCACCATCCCTGCTCCGACAGGGTGCAGAGCCGTGTCGGGTCGCGCGAGAAGCCCTGCCCCTCGGCCTTCAGCCGGGCTTCCTTGCGCGTCCAGAGCCGCAGGAAGGTGGTCCCGCGCGATGCCACGTCCTGCGCGTCCAGGAGGCGCCGCTCCACCGGGGAGAAGACGAGGCTCGCGGCTTCGAGCGGCGGGTCGGGCCGCAGCGGCTCGAGATCCACCCCCACCGCCCGGCCGCGAGCGAAGCCGAGCAGCGCCCAGTCCCCGGCGTGGGAGAGGTTGAACTGCAGCCCCGGCGCCGCATCCCCCGGCGCCTGCCGCAGGGCGGGCTTGCCGGCGGGGCCGCGGATCAGGCTGATTCCCGCCGGCGCGCGACGCAGATAGCCGCCGAGCAGCCGGCGCAGCGCCAGATGCGCGGCCAGATAGGCCTGGCTCAGGGTGGGGCGGCGGAAGGCGGCGGCGCGGGTCCGCTCCTCCGGCGCCAGCAGCGCCATCGCCGCCGCCCCGACCGGCGCGTCCAGCCTGGCGAGCCAGAGATGGATCTCCCCGGGCGGCAGCGGCGGCGGGTCGGCCGCCGCGCGCGACGGCCAGGGCCAGGACAGCTCGCCCACCGTCATGCCCGCCGGCCGGCGCGGCCGGGGGGATGCCGGGGCTCAGCGCCGCGGCGGCGCGGCCTCGGCGCGGCTGGCGGGGCAGAAGGTCTCGCGGAAGGCGCGCGCGGTGGCGGGCCACTTGCCCGAGGAGAGGCGGCCGGCATAGTCGGCGTCGGAATTCCAGTAGTTGTGGTAGAGCACGTTGTGCTGCGCCATCCATTCCTGGAACAGCTTGATGAAGGGCGCCGCGTTGTCGCCCTGCACGCCCCATTCCGAATAGGCGGTGGGCTTGCCGCGCGCGCGGGCGAAGTTCTCGACATAGCGCAGGCCCCAGCGATGATCGCGGATGCGCTCGAAGGCGGCCACCGGATCGCGCGGCAGGTACTCGTGCTTCCAGTAGAAGTCCATGCCGATGATGTCGACATAGTCGTCACCCGGATAGGCCGTCGCGGGGTCCATCCGCTCCCCGTAGTTGAAGTTCCATTCGAAGCGGAACTTGTCGGACACGGATCGGAAGGAATCGACGATGTGGCGGAAGGTGCGGATGAAGTCCTCCTCCTTGCCCTCCGCCGCCCAGGGGAACCAGTTGCCGTTCATCTCCCAGCCCAGGCGGATGCGGATGGTGCCATCCGCGAAGGGCTTGGTCTCGGCCAGGGCGCGCGCCGCGGACACGTAGTAGCGGTTGTAGCGCCCGCTGGCCGCCTCCTTCAGGCTGGAGCCCCTGGGGATCATCGCCACCGACCACAGGGTCGGCCGGTCCAGCGCCTTGAACTGGTTGATGAACCATTGCGGCCAGCCGATGCCCTCCCAGCTCGCCTGGTCGGTGAAGACCAGAAGCTGGTCCATCGGGCAGCCGAACCACTGCTCGAATTCCTCGACGAGCTTCGGGTCGTTCGCCGCATAGGCGCCGATCGGCACCCGCCCCTCCGCGCGCGCCTCGGCGGCCGGGCCGAGGCCGAGGGCCGCCAGCACCGACAGGGCGAGAGCCAGGCGGCGCCGCTTCCCGGCGGCGGGGCTGAGGGCGGTGTGCAGGGCCGTCCGGCCTGTCGCATCGCGGCGCATGGCAAATCCTGTTTCATCGGCCCCATGGGGCGGCCCCAAAGGGCGGTGCGGCGGTTGATCGTCCCAAGGATAGAGACTGATCGCTCAATTTGCGATGGTCCCGCGTTCACGCCCGCGCCAGCCGCGGTTTCGTGAAGCCGGCGCGGCGCCTATCCTGCTGCCCGCAAACAGATCCCGGAGCGGGCATGAGCGAGGAGATCGTCACCCTGAGCAGCCGGGTGGCCTATGAGAACCGCTGGCTGCGGCTGCGGGAGGACCGCACCCGCCTGCGCGACGGTTCGGAGGGTCTCTACGGCGTGGTGGAGCGCCCCGACTTCGTCATCGTCGCTCCCTGGCAGGAGGGCTGCCTGACGCTGGTCGAGCAGTACCGCTACCCGGTGCGCTCGCGGCAATGGGAAATGCCCATGGGCACCTGGGAGACCCGCCCGGAGGTGACGCCGGAGGAGGTCGCCGCCGCCGAGCTGCGCGAGGAAACCGGGCTGGTGGCCGGGCATCTGCTGCGGGTGGGGACGATCTTCCAGGGCGCCGGCTACTGCAACCAGCGGGGCCATGTCTTCCTGGCGACCGGCCTGCGCCAGGGCGAGGCGGCGCGCGAGGCGTCGGAGCAGGACATGATCTGCCGCGCCATCCCGCTGGCCGAGGTCGAGGCGATGATCCGGGACGGGAGGCTGATGGATGCGATGAGCATCGCCGCTCTTGGCATGCTGAGGATCCACGGCCTATTGTAAGGAAATCCACAACCCCGAATTGCGACGTATCGTATCAATATTAAGAATTCGGTTCATTTTGCGTATTTTCTGATCCCAATCGCGTGAAATGGGCTTATCGCGGCGGCCTGGTCTGCCTTAGGGTCCGCGCCATGCGTCGCCGGACCCTCTTTCTCGCCGCCACTCTCGCCTCCGTGCCGGGCCTGGCCCTGGCCGCCACGCGCCGCAGCCGCCCCGCCGGGCCCGAGCCCCGCCGCATCACGCTGCGCCATGCCGCCAACGGGAACCGCTTCAGCGGCATCTACCACAACGGCATTGCCCCGGATGCCGCCGCCATGGCCGACATCTCCGAGGTGCTGGCCGATACCCGCACCGGCGCCATCCGCGCCTTCGACCCGGCGGCGATCGACATCCTCTGGGATCTGGGCGCGCAGCAGCGGATGACGGAGTTCCTCATCCTCTCCGGCTACCGCACGCCGGCCACCAATGCCGCGGTGCATGGCGCGGGCGACAGCCAGCATCTGCGGGCCGCCGCGCTGGACATCCAGGTGGCCCCGGCCCGCCTGCCGGATTTCGTCGAGACGGCGCTGCGCCTGCGGCGCGGTGGGGTCGGCAGCTATCCGCAGCAGGGCTTCGTGCACATCGATTCCGGCCCGGTGCGCAACTGGGGCGGTGACGGCACCCTGCTCGCCGCGGCCCGGGCGCCGGTCCGTGTCGATCCGCGTGTCGAGCGGATGAACCGCATGGCCGAGGCCTGGGCCTCCACCCGCCGGCGCTGAGGCGCCCGGGGCCGCCCACCCCTCAGAACCGGCCGCTCCGCCGGGACAGGATGGCGGCCAGCGCCAGCCCGCCGATCACCGAGACATGTTCGAGCGCCACCGTCAGGTCCCGGAAGGCCTCCTCCCCCTCGCGCGCCCAGAAGGGATGCGCCACCGGGATGGTGAGCAGGGTGAAGACGGCCAGGGCCAGGGCCGCCGGCCAGACCGTCCGGTTCAGGATGATGAGCAGCGAGGCGCCGAGTTGCAGGACCAGCGTCGCCAGGTTCACCGCCCAGCCCGGCGACAGGCCGAAGCCTTCCATCACGGCCGCGCTGGCGCTGAAGTCCAGCAGCTTGGCCAGGCCACTGGTCCAGAAGACGAAGGTCAGCAGGATGCGCGCCAGGAGGCCGAAGGCGCGGGATTCGAGGATGCCGGCGATGGCGGCGGGCGCCGGGGCGCCAGGGGGGCTTCGCAAGATCGGTTCTCCGGTTCTGCGCGCGCGGGGCGCGGCCGGAGCCCGTCCTAGGACCTCAAGCCCGGTTGAGGTCAAGCCCGGTTCGGCGCCTCAGCCGAAGCCGGCCAGCCGGCGCGGACCCGGCCCCTCCCGGCCCAGCCGGTCCTCGGGGTTGCGCAGCGGGCAGTCGCGCAGCGACAGGCAGCCGCAGCCGATGCAGCTGGTCAGCTGGTCCCGCAACTGCACCAGGCTGTCGATCCGCTGCTGCAGCATCCCGCTCCAGTCGGCGGTGAAGCGCCGCCAGTCCTCCATGCTCGGCGCATGGTCCTGCGGCAGCCCGGCCAGCGCCTCGCGGATGGTCGCCAGCGGGATGCCGGCCCGCTGCGCGATGCGGATGATGGCGACGCGGCGCAGCACGGCGCGGTGGTAGCGGCGCTGGTTGCCGGAGGTTCGCCAGCCCTCGATCAGCCCGCGGGCCTCGTAGAAATGCAGGGTCGAGACGGCGACGCCGCTGCGCCGCGCCACCTCCCCCACGCTCAGGCCCTGGGCCTGCGTGCTCATCGGGGCGGGACCTCATCCATGGGTGAGGTTATAGGGCGGGGAGACGCCGCTCGCGAGCCGCCTCACTCCTCCCGCATCGCCACCTCGGCCTCGGGGTTGAGCGCCCGTCCCTTCCGGCGCGGCGCGGTCAGCGGCCCCGGCACCGGGCGGTTGCCGTGCATCAGGTCGCGTCCCGCCTGCAGCCCGCCGCAGAGCTGCAGGTCGAGCCGCGCGGCGTCGCGGCGGCGGATGTCGCGCATGAGGTCGGCCGCCTCCTCCTCCGGCACGCCGAGGCCGGCCAGGGCGGCGGCGCCCATGGCCATGGCGGATTCGAAGGTCTCGCGGATCTCGTAGTCCACGCCCTGGCGGATCAGGTCGAGGGAATGGCCGCGGTCATAGGAGCGGACGAAGAGCTTCGCCTGGGGGAACTCCTCCCGCGCCAGGGTGACGATGTGGTCCGCCGCCTGCCGGTTGTCGACGCAGACCAGGATGGCGCGCGCCCGCCCCGCCCCGGAGGTGCGCAGGACATCGAGCCGGGTGCCGTCCCCGTAATAGACCTTGAAGCCGAAGCTTGCGGCGGTGCGGATCATCTCGGTGCTGGATTCGATGATCGAGAGGTCGATGCCGCGCGCCAGCAGCCCCTGGCTCGCCACCTGCGCGAAGCGGCCGAAGCCGATCATCAGCACCTCGCCCTCCAGTGCATCCGCCTTGTCGATTCCCTCCAGGGAGGGTTCGGCGCGGCGCGGCAGCCGGGCGGCGAGCAGCACGGCGGGCGGGGTCAGGGCCATGGACAGGATGATCACGGCGGTGAGCAGCGCGCCGGTGCGCGCGTCGATCACGCTGCCGGCCTGCGCCGCGGCGTAGAGCACGAAGGCGAACTCGCCGCCCTGGGCCAGCACGGCGGCGCGGCGCAGCGCCTCCCGCCCGCCCGCGCCGAAGGCCCGGCCCACCAGATAGACGCCCGCCGCCTTGGCCAGCATCAGCACCAGCACGCCCACCACGATCAGCGGCCAGTCGCGCACCAGCACGCCGAGGTCGAGCGACATGCCGACGCCCATGAAGAACAGGCCGAGCAGGAGGCCCCGGAACGGCTCGATATCGGTCTCGAGCTGGTGACGGAACACCGATTCCGAGAGCAGCACCCCGGCCAGGAAGGCGCCCATGGCCATGGAGAGCCCGCCCAGCTCCATGGCCAGCGCGGCGCCCAGCACCACCAGCAGGGCGGCGCCGGTCATCACCTCCCGCGCCCCGGCGGCGGCGAGCAGCGCGAACATCGGGTTCAGCAGCCAGCGCCCGGCCGCCAGCAGCGCCGCCAGGCTGCCCAGGGCGATGGCGACATGGAGCCAGCGGTCGCCCTCGGCCTGGGCCGGCCCGAGCAGCGCCACCAGCGCCAGGAGCGGCACGATGGCGAGATCCTCCAGCAGCAGGATCGAGACGATGCGCTGCCCCGCCGGGGTGGCGGTCTCGCCCTGCTCGTCCAGCACCTGCATGGCGATGGCGGTGGAGGAGAGCACGAAGCCCATGGCCGCCACGAAGGCCACGGCGGGGCTGAAGCCGGCCAGCCAGATGATGCCGGTCAGCAGCGCGCCGCACACCGCCACCTGCGCGACGCCCAGGCCGAAGATCTGCCGCCGCAGGCCCCACAGGCGGGAGGGCTGCATCTCCAGCCCGATGACGAAGAGGAACATGACGACGCCAAGCTCGGCGACATGCAGGATCGCCTGCGGGTCGGTCACCACCCGCAGGCCGAAGGGACCGATGGCCAGCCCCGCCGCCAGGTAGCCCAGGACCGAGCCGAGGCCCATCCGGCGGAACAGCGGCACCGCCACCACCGCGGCCGCCAGGATGCCGACGACCGGCCCCAGCTCGCTTGCATATCCCTCGGCGGCCATGCGGCGATCCCCCCTGGCCGCCGCCACCGGCGGCCTCTCCGCCGATCATGCCAGATCGCCACTCCTCCGCCACGCCTCCCAGCCGCGACCGGGAGAGCGGGCAACCGAAAAGGCGGCGGGCGGTTAAACCGGAAGTCACTAAATCATGCTTGGATGCAAGCCATGTTCGCCGCCCTGTACAGCCAGCCTGATCCCCGCCCCGAGCCGCCCGCCATGCCGCAGCGCGCCGTGGACCAGTGGCTGCGCGAGACCTTCCACCGTGCCTACGACCTGCCCGAGGACGCGCCGATCCCGGAGGAGCTGCTGCGGCTGGTCCGCGCCGCCTCGCAGGGCTGAGGCCGGCGCCGCCCAGCCGCGCCGTCCCGGCCCCGCCCTGCCTCAGGCGAGCGGGGCGCCTCCGCCCTCCGAGCGGTCCGCCTCCCCGGACAGGCGGCACAGTTCGGCCACCGCCTCCGGCCGCCCCAGCACGACCGGCCGCCGCCACGTCGCGGGGTCGCCCTCCCCGAAGCCCTCGAAGACCTCCCATCCGTCCGGCCCCAGCGTGCGGATCTCGCCGCCGGCGGCGCAGACCAGCGCGAAGCCGCCGGCGATGTCCCAGACATTGGGGTGCTCGAAACGCGCCACCTCCAACAGGCCGGCGGCGACGAAGGCACATTCGATGGCAGCCGAGCCAGTGCGCCGCGGCTCCCATAGCGCCGGCGCGCGCGAGGCGGAGGCATCGGCGAAGCCGCCGAGGCGCCGTCGCACCGCCGGGTTGAAGGCCGCCGCCACCGCGGTGCCGTCGAAATAGAGGCTGCCGCCCCGCACCGCGTGATACACCCCCGCGCGCAAGGCATGGCTGGAGGCGCACCAGACCGCCCCCGCCACCGGCACGCCCCGGTGCAGCACGCCGACCGAGCCCGCGAACATCGGGAAGCCGTTGATGAAATTGGCCGTGCCGTCCACCGGGTCCAGCGCCCACAGGGTCGGGCTGCCCCGCGCCGGCCGTTCCGTCATCTCCTCGCCCAGCACGTCGTGGTCGGGAAAGGCCTCGGCCAGATGGGCGCGGATCAGCCGCTCCACCGCCTGATCGACCTCGGAGACCGGATCGCGCAGGGTCGCCTCCCCTTGCCGGCCGGGCTTGTAGGCCACGGCCAGGGCATGACCCAGCGCCGCCGACATCTCGCGCCCGGCGAGCCCGGCCATCTCCACCGCCATCCGGCCAATGGCCGACAGCGCCTCCGCGTCCAGCGTCATGCGCGCCTCTCCCCATCCGGTCCCTTGGCCTGTCCCGTGTCCGGTTCCATGTCCGGCGTGTTCCGCTCCGCCGCGGGCGGCACCAGCACGCGCAGCCGCTCCTCCTCGATGCCGAGGACGACCCGCATCGGTGCCTCGCGCGAGACGCATTCGTCATCCAGCCGACAGGGGCCGCCGGGCCAGTCGATGACGATCCGGCCGGCCCGCCGCACATCGGTCGGCGCCTTTCCCTCGTCGGGGCGCTCCAGCCAGCGCAGCATGGCCTCGCGGCGTTCCGGCGCCAGGGTGACGAGATCGAGCAGCCCGTCCTCCGGATCGGCCTCCGGCGCTATCGGCAGGTTGGGGCCGAAGAGCGGGATGTTCATCACCTCGACCAGCAGCGTCTCGACCTCGCGCGGCTGGCCATCGGCCTCCAGGCGGAGGGTCACCGGCTCGGCGCGGCGCAGGATGGCCCGGAAGGCGGCGCGGCCGGCCTCGACGCCCTCCAGCCCCTGCCGGTCGGCCTCCTGCACCGCCTCCGCGAAGGCACCGAAGCCGGCGGCCTCGACGAAGCGGCGGCAGCCCCAGGGCCCCTCGGCGAAGGCCACGGCAAGCCGCCGCTCATCGGCCTGCCGCCACTGGTCGGCGAAGGCCTCCGGCGAGGGCCAGCGGCCCATGGCGCGCGCCAGGTTGTTGGCGGTGCCGAGCGGCAGGATGGCGAGCGGCCGGTCGCGGCGCGGCAGGCGGGCGGCGATCTTGCCCACCGTGCCGTCACCGCCGGCCACGATGACCATCCCGCTCTCCTCCTGCAGCCCGTCCTCCAGGGCGTTGCCGCGCGTCGAATGCGGCTGGCTCGGAAGGCCGGCCCGGCGCAGGAGCTGCACCAGGGATTCCGTGGAATGGTCTTCGTCCCCGGCGGAGGGGTTGTGGAACAGCGTGGCTTTCATGCCGCGTTAACTCCGCGCCATCTTTCCCGTTCCATCCGGTTCCGGACGGGGCGTGAAAAACGCCAGGGCCGAGGCCGCGATTGCCGGGAGGGCGCGGCGCCTCTAAGGCGGGGGCGATGCGGGATTTCGATGCGATCATCCTCGGCGCCGGCGCGGCCGGGCTGATGTGCGCGCTGCGCGCCGGGCAGCGCGGGCGGCGCGTGCTGCTGCTCGACCACGCGGCCCAGGCCGGCTCCAAGATCCTGATCTCGGGCGGCGGGCGGTGCAACTTCACCAACCTGCACACGGCGCCGGACCGCTTCTTCTCGGCCAATCCGCATTTCTGCAAATCCGCCCTGGCGCGCTACCGGCCGGCGGATTTCCTGGCGCTGGTCGGCCGGCACCGCATCGCCTGGCATGAGAAGACGCTGGGGCAGCTCTTCTGCGACGGCTCGGCGCGGCAGATCGTCGCCATGCTGCTGGCGGAATGCGAGGCGGCGGGCGTGACGCTCCGTCTCGGCCACCGCGTCACCGACATCGGGCGGGATACCGCTTATTACCTGGACACCGACCATGGCCGCTTCACCGCCCCGGCCCTGGTCCTGGCCACGGGCGGCCTCTCCATCCCGAAGATGGGCGCGACCGGCCTGGCGCACGACACCGCCCGGCGCTTCGGCCTGCCGCTGACCGGCATCCGCCCCGGCCTGGTGCCGCTGACCTTCGAGAGTGAGGCGCTGGCGCTGATGCGGCCGCTCTCCGGCCTCTCCCTGCCGGCGGTGGCCCGGGCGGGGCGGCACGCCTTCCCCGAGGCGGTGCTCTTCACCCATCGCGGCCTCTCCGGGCCCGCCATCCTGCAGGCCTCCTCCGCCTGGCGGGAGGGGCAGGCGCTGACCCTGGACCTGCTGCCGGGCGAGGATGCCACCGCCCGGCTGCTGGCCGGCAAGCAGGCCCGCCCCCGCGCCGAGCCGCGCAGCCTGCTCGCCGAGATGCTGCCGCAGCGCCTGGCCCAGGCCCTGGCCACCGCCTGGCTGCCCGCGGGCATCCTGGCGGCGCAGACCGATCGCGACCTGAAGCGGACCGGCGCCCGGCTCAACGCCTGGAGCCTCCTGCCCTCCGGCACCGAGGGCTACGCCAAGGCCGAGGTGACGCTGGGGGGCGTGGACACGGCGGCCCTGTCCTCGCGCGACATGCAGGCGCGCGCGGTGCCGGGCCTCTTCGTCATCGGCGAGGCGGTGGACGTGACCGGCTGGCTCGGGGGCTACAATTTCCAGTGGGCCTGGGCCAGCGGCCACGTCGCCGGCGAGGCCCTCTGAGAGGCCGTCCCGGAGGCCAAGCGGACCAGACCCGCCCCTGACGCATGGGCTCCATGCAACCAACCAGCCCGCCCCAGGCTTGACAGATTGTTGACGGATGGCTTCGCACTATGGCGTGCTCGCGTCGCGGCCCCCTGGCCCGGCGGGGTGGCGAGCGAGGCGGCCCGACTGAGGGGCCGGAACCGGGAGAGACGCGGGCAGATGATGTATTCCCTGTATCAGGCGCAGCAGGATCTCCTGACCCCGATGCGCCTTTTCGCCAAGGGCACCGGGGCGGTGCTGCGCCAGTTCGACAGCGGCCGGCCCGAGACCTTCATGCTGCGCCAGTTCACCGCCGCGCTGGAGCTGGTCGGCAGCAGCGGCATCACCCATACCCGCCCCCCCTTCGGCTTCACCACGGTCATGCTCGGCAACGAGGAGGTGGCGGTGGAGGAGGAGGCGGTGCTCTCCACGCCCTTCGGCACCCTGCTGCACTTCCGCAAGGACTGCGCCGTCAGCCAGCCCAAGGTCCTGGTGGTGGCGCCGATCTCGGGCCACTTCGCCACCCTGCTGCGCGGCACGGTGCAGGTGCTCCTGCCGGACAACGATGTCTACATCACCGACTGGACCAATGCGCGCGACGTGCCGCTCTCGGCCGGCCGCTTCGGGCTCGACGAGTTCATCGACCACGTCATCCGCTTCCAGGAGGAGATCGGCCCGGGCGGGCATGTGCTGGCGGTCTGCCAGCCGGCCGTGCCGGTGCTCGCCGCCGCCGCCGTCATGGCCGAGGCCGGGAACCCCGCGACGCCGGACAGCATGGTGCTGATGGCCGGCCCGATCGACACCCGCGTCAGGCCCACCCAGGTGAACCGCCTGGCCCAGGAGCACGAGATCGCCTGGTTCGAGCGCAACCTGATCGAGACCGTTCCCTGGCGCTTCCAGGGCAGCGGCCGCAAGGTCTATCCGGGCGTGTTGCAGATCAGCGCCTTCATCTCCATGAACCTGAACCGGCACGTGACGGCGCATCAGGAACAGTACCGCAACCTGGTCGGCGGCGACTCCGAGCTGGCCGACGCGCACCGGCGCTTCTACGACGAATACCTCGCCGTCATGGACATGCCGGCCGAGTTCTACCTGCAGACGGTGAAGTCGGTCTTCCAGGACCATGACCTGCCGCTCGGGCACATGACCCATCACGGACGCCCGGTGCGGCCGGAGGCGATCACCCGCACCCGGCTGCTGACGGTGGAGGGCGAGCGGGACGACATCTGCGCGGTCGGCCAGACCTCGGCGGCGCTCGCGCTCTGCGCCAACCTGCCGGCGGCGCTCAAGCACAACCACGTGCAGCAGGGCGCCGGGCACTACGGCGTGTTCAGCGGGCGCCGCTGGGCCAATGAGGTCTATCCGATGGTCCGCCGCGCCATCCTGGGCGAGCCCTTCCCGTCGCGCCTCGCCTCCTGAGCCGGGAGCGGCGGCTCTCTCCCGCGCTCTGGCGGAACGCGGGCATCCTCACCCGATCAGGTGCTTTCGCCTGATCGGGACCCGCTCGAGCCGTGCTCCCGCCCGATCGGGTGGTATTCGCGGCCCCACCAGATCAGCCCCGGCCCGTGTTCGCCCAGGCGGATGCCGCGGATCTGCGCGAAGAAGACACTGTGGGTGCCCTTCTCCAGCACCTCCTCGATGGCGCAGTCGAGCGACACGGCCGAGCCGTCCAGCACCGGCGCGCCGGTCTCCAGCCGGCTCCAGCGGCCGGCGCGGAAGCGCTGTTCCGCCGTGGCCGCGCCGGTCAGCCCGGCGAAGACGTTGGAGATCTCCTTCTGCTCGGCCGTGAGGACGTTCACGCAGAGCACGCCATTGGCCTTGATGGCGCCGATCTGGGTGCTGTTGCGGTTGATGCAGACCAGCAGCGTGGCGGGATCGTCGGTGACGCTGCAGACGGCGCTGGCGGTCAGGCCCGCCCGCCCGGCCGGTCCGTCGGTGCTGATGATGCTGACCGCCGCGCCCAGACGCGCCATGGCTTCGCGGAATTCGGGGCGGCTCACACTCATCGGTCGGAAATCCCTGCGCTGGAAGCGGCACCCCTTCGCATCGGCCCGCCGCCGCCCCGGCGCCTCGTCCCGGCGGGTCCCGCTTCCCGAGCGGACGATGCCGTCCGGTCAGGATCTGCTCAGGGCCCGGAGATGGGGTGCCGGGCGGCGCCTTGCCAAGGGCCGCGGCGCCGGCCGGCTGGCCCGGTGCCGGGCGGAAGCATGACGCGCCGGTGAAAGCCTGACCACCCCCTCCTTCCGCCACGGCGCCATCCGGCTATCCTGCCCCCCTCGCCAAAGCAGCAGGGAGCGCGCAGCAATGCCCGAAATCACGATCCAGGCCTCTGATGGCAGCGGCAGCTTCGCCGCCTACCTCGCCATGCCGAAGCAGGTCCCGGCCGGCGCGGTGGTGATGATCCAGGAGATCTTCGGCGTGAACCACGCCATGCGGTCGCTCTCGGACTGGGTCGCCGACATGGGCTTCATCGCCATCTGCCCCGACCTGTTCTGGCGCCTGGAGCCGGGCGTGCAGCTGACCGACGGCAGCAAGGAGGAGTGGGACCGCGCCTTCGAGCTGATGAACGCCTTCGACCAGCAGAAGGGCGTCGAGGACCTGAAGGCGACGCTCGCCGCCGTGCGCGTCATGCCCGGCTGCAACGGCCGCGCCGGGACCATGGGCTTCTGCCTCGGCGGCCGCCTGGCCTTCATGATGGCGACCCAGTCGGACGCCGACTGCAACATCTCCTACTACGGCGTCGGCATCGACGGCCTGCTGCAGGACAAGGACGGCATCGGCAAGCCGCTGCTCCTGCACATCGCCGAGAAGGACCGCTTCGTGCCCGAGGAGGCGCGGAAGAAGATCCAGGCCGGGCTGGCCGGCAACAGCCATGCGGCGGTGCATGTCTATCCGGGGGTCGATCACGCCTTCGCCCGCATGGGCGGCCATTCCTGGGACGGCCGCGCGGCGACCATCGCCAACGGCCGCACGGCGGAGCTGCTGGCGAAGGCGCTGGGCTGAGCGGCGGCGCGGGGTCCTATCCCCCGAGCCGCGCCTCGATCCAGTCCGGCCGGCGCAGCCGGTAGAGCAGGTGGCGCCGCATCGGATGCCCCTGCGGCAGGCGGGGATGGTCGAAGGCGCCGTCCCGCCGCATGCCCAGCCGCTCCATCAGGCCCCAGGAGCGGGTGTTGCCCGGCAGGGTGAAGGCGACGATCTCGTCGAGGCCGAGCGGCCCGAAGCCATGGGCGAGCGCGATCCGCGCCGCCTCCTCGGCATAGCCCTGGCCCTGGAAGGGTATCGCCAGGCGCCACCCGATCTCGACCGGCGGCACGGCGGCGTTGCTCCAGGGGATTTCGGGCCAGGGGATGCGCGCCAGGCCGCAAAGCCCGATCAGGCCCGGCTCCGCATGCCGCTCCAGCGCCCAGAAGCCGTAGCCGCGCTCCGCGAAATGCGCGCCGATACGGTCCATGAAGGCATCGGATTCGCCCCGGTCCAGCGGCGCGGGAAAGTGGCGCATCACTTCGGGATCGGCGTTCATCGCGGCAAAGGCCGGCCGGTCCGCCGGGTGCCAGGGGCGGAGGCGAAGACGGGGGCCGCTCAGCGTCACGGGGTCTGCCATGCGCCGGAGGCTAGCCGGAAGCGCGGCCCGGAGGCCAGCATCCCCCCTCCCCCTCGGCGCCGATGGGACTATGCTGCGCCGCCGGGCAAGAACGTTCTGGAAGGGAGTGAGCATGACCCAAGCGGCCGAGACGGCCCCCGCCTTCGAGACCCCTTCCGTGGAGGCGCTGGCGGCCCGCATCCCGGACGGGGCGATGGTGGCCCTGCCGCCGGACAACTCGCTGCCCTCCGTGGCGCTGGCCAAGGCGCTGATCCGGCGCGGCGCGCGCGGCCTCCGGCTGCTCGGCGTGCCGGTCTCGGGCTTCGCGACCGATCTGCTGATCGGCGCCGGTTGCGTGGCCGAGTTGCAGACCAGCGCCGTCAGCCTGGGCGAGGCCGGCTTCGCCCCGCGCTTCGGCGCGGCGGTGCGGGAAGGCCGCCTGGTGCTCCGCGACGCCACCTGCCCGGCCATCCACACCATGCTGCAGGCGGCGGAGAAGGGCGTGCCCTTCATGCCGCTGCGGGGCATCCTGGGCAGCGACATCCTGGCGCACCGGCCGGACTGGCGGGTGATCGACAATCCCTTCGCGCAGGGCGGCGACCCGATCGTGCTGCTGCCGGCGCTCTCGCCCGACTTCGCCCTCTTCCACGCCGTGCTGGGCGACCGGCACGGCAATGTCTGGCTCGGCCGGCGCCGCGAATGCGCCACCATCGCCCATGCCGCCAGGCGCACGCTGGTGACGGTGGAGCGGCTGCACCCCGGCAACCTGCTGGAGGATGAGCGGCTGGCGCCGGGCACCATCAGCGGCACCTATGTCGAGGCCTTCGCCGTGGCGGAGCGCGGCGCCCATCCGGTGGCCCTGCTCGACGAATACGGCTTCGACGCCGCCCATGTCGCCGCCTACGCCCGCGCCGCCCGCACCGAGGAGGGCTTCCGCGCCTGGCTCGCCGAGCATGTGCTGGACGCCCGGCTGGAGGCCGCGGAATGAGCGGCGCCCTCCCCCCCGGGGAGCGGCTGGCCGCCGCGATCGCCCCCGAGGAGCGGCTGGCCGCCGCGATTGCCCCCGAGGAGCGGCTGGCCGCCGCTCTGGCCCGCCTGATCCGCGACCCTTCCGCGCCGCCGGCGCGTCACATCGCGGTGGGCGCCGCCTCGCCGATCCCCGCCGCGGCCTGCTGGCTGGTCCGCAAGGGTGGGCAGGAGGTGCGCCTGTCGCTGCTGCACAAGCGCAGCGGCAATCCCTTCACCGAGGGCACGCGCGAGCTGTTCGACCTCACCGGCCAGGGTCGGATCGACCTGTTCTTCCTGGGCGGCGGGCAGATCGACGGCCAGGCCAACATCAACCTGGTCGGCACCGGCGAATGGCCGGGGCGCGAGGTGCGCTTCCCCGGCAGCTTCGGCAGCGCCTTCATGTACTTCATGACCCCGCGCACCATCCTGTTCCGGGAGGAGCACTCGCCCCGCGTGCTGGTGGAGAGGGTGGACAATGTCTCCGCCCCCGGCGTCTCGCCGCCGGGCGTCTTCCGCCGCGGCACCGCCCAGGCGCTGGTGACCGGCCGCGCGGTGTTCCGCTTCGACCCCGCCCGCGCCCGCTTCGCGCTGGAGAGCGCGCATCCCGGCGAGGATGCCGCCAGCATCCGCGCCGCCACCGGCTTCGACTATGACGAGCCGGCCAGCCTGCCCGTCACGCCCGACCCGACGCCGCGGGAGCTTGCCCTGCTGCGCGGCCCGGTCTGTGACGAGATGCTGGAGACCTATCCCGAATTCTGCGCCCGTGTGTTCGACAGGAGAGCCGCCGCATGACCGATGCCCTGCCCACGACCGAAGGAAAGGGCCTCGCCGCCTCGGCGGGCGCCCTCGCCGGAATCAAGGTGGTGGACCTGACCCGCGTGCTCGGCGGACCCTACTGCACCATGATCCTCTCCGACCACGGCGCCGAGGTGATCAAGGTGGAGCCGCCGCAGGGCGACGAGGTGCGCGAATGGGGCCCGCCCTTCCAGGGCGACGCCGCCAGCTACTTCATCGGCGTCAACCGCAACAAGCAGTCCATCGCCCTCGACCTCGCCAGGCCGGCGGGGCGCGAGGTGCTGCTGAAGCTGCTCGAGGATGCCGACGTCCTGGTGGAGAACTTCAAGCCGGGCTCGATGGAGAAGTGGGGCCTCGGCTACCAGGAGGTGCTGAGCGCGCGCTTCCCGAAGCTGGTGCATTGCCGCGTCTCCGGCTTCGGCGCCACCGGCCCGCGCGGCGGGCTGCCGGGCTATGACGCCATCATCCAGGCCATGTGCGGGCTGATGTCGATCAACGGCACGCCGGAGACCGGCCCGGTGCGGATGGGCACGCCGATCGTCGACCTGGCCACCGGCCTCTACTCCGCCATCGGCATCCTGATGGCGCTGCAGGAGCGCAACCGCTCCGGCCAGGGCCAGTACGTGGACATGACGCTCTACGACTGCGGCACCGCCCTGCTGCATCCGCAGGCGGCAAACTACCTGCTGAACGGCCGCCGCCCGGTCGCCACCGGCAATCCGCATCCGAACATCGCGCCCTATTCGAAGTTCCGCACCCGCACCTGCGAGATCTTCGTCGCCGCCGGCAATGACCCGGCCTTCCGCAAGTTCTGCGCCTTCCTGGGCCTGGAGGGGCTGGCGGAGGACCCGCGCTTCCGCACCAATGGCGACCGCGTCACCAACCGCGCGGCGCTGACCGAGGCGCTGGAGGCGCGGCTCTCGCAGGAGGACGGGCACGCGCTCTGCGACCGCATGCTGGCCGCGGGCCTGCCCGCCGGCCCGGTGCTGAACGTGGACGAGGCGCTGGCCGAGCCGCACACCGCGCATCGCGGCATGGTCACGGAGCTGGGCGAGTTCCGCGCCCTCGGCACGCCGATCAAGCTCTCCCGCACGCCGGGCGGCACCCGCGCGCCCTCGCCCGCCTTCAACCAGCATGGCGAGGCGGTGCTGAAGCGGCACGGCTATACCGACGAGCAGATCGCGGCGCTGAAGGACGAGGGCGTGCTGGTCGAGAAGCGGCGCTGACCGCGAGGCCGCGCCCCCAAGCTGTGCTTCCCGGGGCCGCACCCCCCGGGAGAGCCCCGGCGCGGTCAGGCTTTCTTCACCGCCTCCCTCCACCCTCACCGGGATCGGAGGGAGGGGGTGGCGGTGCAGTTGCTGGTCTCGGGCGAGGTGCCCGGCGAGATCCTGGAGAACGGCCGGGAGGGCGACTGGCTCGCCGTCCTGACGCCCGCCGTGACGGAGGGCCTGCTGGAGGCCCGGCTGACCGGCCTCGGCGCGCAGTATTTCGAGGCCAGCTACGACGCCCTGCTGGGCCAGGTCGTCATCACGCCGGCGATGATCTTCGACCGCGAGGCCTATGCCTCGGGCACCGACCCCGTCTTCACCTTCGGCCTGGAGCTGTTCTACGCCGAGGGCTGGCGCGCGGCCGACCGGAGCTGGTCCGTCACGCTGCGCGGCTATGACGACGCGCCGCCCAGCCGGGTCTATTTCCAGACCGGCGGCACCGTGCTGGAGAACGACATCGGCGGCATGATCGGCCAGTTGCGCGGCGCCGACCCGGACACCTCGGACGGGCTGCTGACCTTCAGCGTCGCCGGCCTCGACATCGCCGATTTCGAGATCGTGGATGGAAAGTTCCTGAAGCTGCTCCCCTGGCGCGACCTGCTCGGCAAGGGCGGCACCACCATCCAGGTGATGATCGAGGTCTCGGACGGCCGCAACGAGGCGAGCTTCCTGCTCGACGTGAAGGTGGAGAACAGCTCGACGGAGGAGGATACGCCGGCGCCGCCGGCCTTGCCGGAATCGCCTCCTCCACCGGAATCGCCGCCACCGCCACCGGAATCGCCGCCCCCACCGGAATCGCCGCCGCCGCCGGAACTCCCCCCCTCACCGCCCGAATCGCCACCCGAATCCCCGCCCCCGCCCGCCGCCACGCCGCTGGACGACCCCTTGCCGCCGCTCATGCCGGCCGCGAGCCTGCTGCGCATCCAGGTCGAGGCCTCCGCCACCCTGCTCTCCAGCCTGCGGCTGACCTGGCAGGCCGAGCGCATCGACACCGACCCCTGGGGAGGGCTGCATTCCAGCCTGTCCGCCGGCGAGATCCTGTGGCTCGGCGCCACGGACCGGCTGCAGCTCACCCAGGCCGGGGGTGGCCTGCCGGACTACCTGCCGACGGCGCAGGAGGGGCTGATGGTGCGCATCCAGGCGATGGAGGATGGCACCGCCCTGGCCGAGGTCGCCGCCATCCTGCTGGCCAGCGACGCCTTCCTCCCGCAGTTCGGCGCCAGCCTGGGCGCGACCCTGGCGCAAGGGCTGCGGCAGCTCGCCATGGGCCATCCCGCCGGCCCCGCCGAGCTGGTCCTGGCGCTGGACGGGCCGCTCGGCGTCTCGGGCGGCATGCCGCTGCCCGCCCTGGACGGAAGCGGCCCGGCCTTCGCCCCCGACCCCGCCGCCGACCCGCTGGGCCATCTCGTCGCCCTGGCGCATGCCACCCTGCTCGGCCGCGCGCCCAGCCCGGCCGAGCAGACGCACTGGGCGGGGCTGGTGGGCGGCGGCCAGCTGGACGCGGAAGGGCTGATGCGGGCCCTGCTGGAAGGGCCGGAGTTCCAGGCCCTGCCGGAGGCCGGATCCGACCATGGTTTCGTCGCCATGATCTGGGAGAACCTGACCGGCGAGGCGCCCGACGCCCTGCTGGTCCAGCACTGGACCGATCTCCTGGCGGCGCATGTGCTGGACCGGGCGGAGATGGCGCTGGCCCTCGGCCTGGGCCTCACGCCGGAGCAGGCCGGCCACGGCGGAATGGCCTGAGGGCGGCGCATGGGGCGGCGGCCCGGAATAACTTGCGAACCATTCTCAATTTCGGCAGCCTGAACCGGATACCGGCGGAGCTGCCCCCATGGCGACACATGGCCTACCCACCTGGCCCTGGACCGATCAGGAAGCCGAGACGCTGCCTCTGGCCGAGGCCGTCCTGCTGGAAGCCGTGCGGCGCTGGGCGGAGGCAGCGCGGCGTGGCCGCCCGGGCCTGCCGGAGCTGCGCCTGCCGCTGATCGCCGAGGGTGCCGGCGCCGCGGCCGGGCCGCTCGACGCCGCCCTGCGCCTCATGCCCGCGGGCCTCGTCATCGGCGGAGTGTTGGAGTCGCGATTGCGGGGCGACGAGCCGGCCCTGCTGCTCGCCTTCGCCCTGGCCC
>NZ_JBSXMU010000033.1:0-36367 GCF_054073225.1 Teichococcus aerofrigidensis | reverse complement strand
CCACGGCGGCGGGTGGCGCCACCAGGCGGGGCTGCGACTGGCCGCGCGCCGCCACGACCAGGCCGGCCTCGGCCGGCACCGCCAGGCTGCGAAGCTGGGCCTGCGCCCCGCCCGGGGGGAGCGCCAGCAGGGCAGCCGGGACCAGCGCCGCCAGCCGTGGCATCACGCCCCGAGGGCGTTCAGAGCATGGCATTCGGCTTCTCCGGCATGGTCTCGATGAAGGATGGCAGGGTCATGCAGGCGGCCTCGGCCCCCAGCAGCCGCGGATAGGGCAGGTGCACGCCGAAGCGGCGCGCGGCATAGAGCTGCGGCACCAGGCAGATATCGGCAAGATTGGGCGAATGGCCGAAGCAGAAGGGGCCGGGCGAACTGTCCAGCAGGGTCTCGCAGGCATCGAGGCCCTGGGCGATGCATTGCCGGGCCCAGCCCTGCACATCCCCCTCCGAAAGCCCGCCGCTCAGCATGTGGGTCAGCACGCGCTGCGTGTGCAGCGGCTGGATATCGGCCACGATGGCCAGGGCGAAGCTGCGGACCTTGCAGCGGAGCTGCGGATCGGGCGGCAGCAGCGGCGGGCTGGGCCAGATCTCCTCCAGCCATTCCAGAATGGCCACGGACTGGCTGAGCACGGTGCCGTCGTCCAGCTCGATGGCCGGCAGCAGGCCCTGGCGGTTGAGGCGCAGCGTCCCGGCGCCACGCGGGCCACCCCCGGGGGTGTCATGCCATACGGAACCGGCGGCGACGCCCTTCAATGCGAGGGCTATCCTGACCCGCCACGTGGCCGACGATGTCCGGTAGCCGTGGAGACGCATGCCTACCCTTTCCGCTCGCGTCAACGTGAGGATATGGCCGGGTTCTGTCAACCTTTTGATGAATTCGAGCCTTGCGCGCGTCATGTCCGGCCCGTTCGGCCGTGGAGGAGGACAGCCGAATGGACCAGACCGATCGACGCATCCTGCGGGCCCTGGCGCGCAACGCCCGGCTGACCAATGCCGAGCTGGCCGAGGAGGTCGGCCTCTCGCCCTCCCCCTGCTGGACCCGGGTGCGGCGGCTGGAGCAGGCGGGGGTGATCGAGGGCTATGTGGCCCTGCTGAACCAGTCGATGCTCGGCCTGCCGGACACCGTCTTCGTCGAGGTCATGGTCGAGAAGCATGACGAGGCCGCGCTCTCCCGCTTCGAGCAGGCGGTGCTGGACATGCCCGAGGTGCTGGAATGCCACCTCACCACCGGTGAGTACGACTATCTGCTGAAGGCCGCCGTCGGCGGCACCGCGGGCTACGAGGCCCTGCTGCGGGAGAAGCTCTACCGCCTGCCCGGCGTCCGCCACACCCGCACGGCCTTCGCGCTGCGCTGCCTCAAGCGCAGCCTCTCCCCCGTGCCCTGAGGGGCCGGCGAGGGATTCGGGCCGTCAGGACGGGCGTCTGAGCCGCGCCAGCGCTTCCGCCACCGTTGCCACCGGCAAGCTGTCCAGGGGCTGGTGGCGCAGCACCGAGACCGCGGGGCCGCGCGGGGCGCAGAGGGCCGGGTCGCTGTCGGCGCCGAACAGCGCCACGGTCGGGCAGCCCGAGGCCGCCACCAGATGCGTCGGTCCGGTGTCGTTGCCGACGGCGAAGGCGGCGCGCCGCCCCAGGGCGCCGATCTGCTCCAGCGTGGTGCGGCCGGTCAGGTCGATGGCGCCGGGCGCCCCGGCGCGGATGGCGGCGGCCAGCTCCCTCTCGCCCGGCCCGCCCAGCACCGCCACCGGCAGATCGAGCCCGGCCGCCAGGGCGGCATAGGCGGCGGCCGGCCCGCGCTTGCCGGGCCCGGCGAGGCGCCGGGAATCAGCAGGCCGAAGCGCGGCGGCAGGTCGAGGCCGGAGACATCCCCCGCCATCCAGCTCATGTCCGGCGCCGGGACGTGGTGGATCCCGGCCAGCGCCAGCTGCTCGCGCTGGCGCTCCAGCGTGTGCATCCGGTCACGCCGCGGATTGGCGTGCGGATGGCTGGCGCCGCGGGCGATGCCGGACCATTCCGGCGCCGGCCCGGTGAACCAGCGGTAGCGCGAGGACCGGCCTGAGGTCTGCAGGTCGTAGACCCGGTCGAAGCCCGCCCGGCGCAGCCGCAGCGCCAGCCGCGTCACGGCGCGCAGGTCGCTCCAGGCCGGCCGTCCGTCGGACCAGACCTCGTCGAACCACGGGGCGCGGCGCAGCAGCGGGGCGAAGGGCGGCGTGGTCAGCAGGACGATGCGGGCGGCAGGGTGGTGCGCGCGGATGGCCGCGAAGGCCGGGAAGGCCTGCACCACGTCGCCCAGCGCCGCCAGCTTGATCACCAGGATGCTGGCGGGCTTCACAGCAGCTCCCGGTAGACGGCCAGGGTCGCCCGCTGCATGGCCGCGGTGGTGTAGGTCCGGCGCACCATGGCCTGGGCCTGGGCGCCGATGGCGGCGCGTGCCTCCGCCGGCATGGCCAGGACACGGGCGATGCCGCGGGCCAGCGCGGCCGGCTCCCCGGGCGGCACGCGCCAGCCCGTCTCGCCCTCTTGCACCGTCTCGCGCGGGCCGCCGAGGTCGCTGGCGATCACCGGCCGGGCCATGGCCTGGGCCTCGATCACGCTGCGCCCGAAGGCCTCGGCATCGGTCGAGCAATGCAGCACCAGATCGGCCAGCAACAGCGCCGCCGGCATGTCCTCGCCATGCCCGGCCAGCGTGAAATCGCCGCCGAGGCCGAGCGCCATGCCGTAGCGCAGCAGCTCCTCGGCATACAGGCCGCGCCCGAAGTCGCCGAGCAGCACCGCGAAGGGGCGCGGCGGCGGGAGCATGGCCAGCGCCTCGAGCAGCACCTTCTGGCCCTTCCAGCGGCTGATCCTGGCCGGCAGCAGCAGCACCGGCCGGCGCGACGGCAGGCGCCAGGCGGCGCGCAACGCCTCCAGCCGGCCGGGCTCCACCGCCGCCGGGTCGAAGCGGCGCGGATCGACGCCGCGCGGGATGACGCGCAGCCGCGACGGGTCGATGCGATGCCGCTCGGCGATCAGCCCGGCGATGAAATGGCTGATGGCGATGACCCGCTCGCCCCGCGCCATCACCGAGTTGTACAGCCGCTTGCCGGGGAAATCCTCGTTGTAGGTGCCGTGATAGGTGGTGACGAAGCGCGCCCCGCTCCGGCGCGCCGCCATCAGCCCGGCCCAGGCGGGCGCCCGACTGCGCGCATGGAGGAGCGACACCCCCTCGCGGCGGACGAGCCCGGCCAGGTCGGCGGCATTGCGCCAGAGCGCCAGCGGCGACTTGTCCGCCAGGGACGGCATGGTGACATGGCGTGCGCCGACCGCCTCCAGCTCCGGTACCATCCTGCCGCCCGCCGAGGCCACCAGGGCCCGGAATCCCGCCGCCGCCAGGGCCTCGGCGATCTCCACCGTGCCGCGCTCGACCCCGCCCGAGGCCATCGAGGGCAGGATCTGCAGGATAGCGGGCGCGCTGGAACCGGGATCGATCATGCGGCGGCCCGAATAGAACAGATACGGGCGCAGGAAAATGCCCCGGGGATCCGCCGGGCGGCCGGACCCGCAACCCTTGCGAGTATTCGATACTGGAATGAAGTTATTGTGAAGCCAATCCAGGCCTTGCCGAAAGCATGGCCTCATAAAACCGGCTAACAGTTTCTCATCTTTGAGATCCTCCAGACGATAAGTGCAGGAAAAGCGGGATGCAGCAGCGGATGCCGGAAGTCAGGGGAGAGCGGCTGCATTATCTGGATCAGCTGCGCGCGTTCCTGATGTTTCTGGGCATCCCCTATCACACCGCGCTGGCCTTCTCGGTACACCAGCCCTGGATCGTCGATGCCGCCGCGGACTCACCGCTGCTGAGCTGGCTGGCCCAGTTGAGCCACACCTTCCGCATGCCGGTCTTCTTCGTCATCGCCGGCTATTTCGCCGTGATGATGCTGCGCCGGCGCGGCCCCCTGCCCTGGTGGCGGGACCGGCTGTGGCGGCTGGGGCTGCCCCTTCTCACCGTCGGCCTGCTGCTCAATCCGCTGCAGATGCTGGCCGGAAGCATGACCGATCCGGCCGATACCATGACCGAGTGGCGGGCCCGCCTCGCCATGCCGGGCGAGCACTGGGTCGCGCATCTGTGGTTCCTGATCGACCTGCTGGCCTATTGCTCCCTGCTCGCCGGCCTGGCCTGGATCGGGCGCCGGCGGCCCGGTCTTCGCGCCGCCACCGCGCGGGCGGCCGGCTGGCTGGAGCGGCACCGGATGCTGCGCCATGCCCTGCTGCCGCTGACCGGCGCCTTCGTGGTGGCCGCGGTGATCGCGCTGCACCTGATCGGGGTCAACAACCTGCTCAACAATGCCCTGGTGGTCGCGCGCACCGTCACCCACCTGCCGGTCTTCCTGCTCGGCGCCGCCCTGGCCTGGAGGCCGGACTGGCTCGCCCGTTTCCTGCGCGCCGACGCGCGGGCCTGGCTGCTGGCCCTGGCGCTGATGCCGGTGCTGGCGGCGATCCAGTGGCGCGAGCCGCTGTCGATGCGCGCCGCCACCTACTTCCTCTCCCCCATCGTCGGCATCCTGATGGCTCATGTCCTGATGTCGGCGGCGCGGCGCTGGTTCAACCAGGCCAGCCCGCTGACACGCCATCTCGTGGACTCCTCCCTGACGGTCTACCTCTTCCACCAGGTCTTCATCGTCTTCGGCGTGGTGCTGCTGATGGAGAGCGGCCTGCCGCCCCTGGCGCAGTTCCTCCTCATCGTCGCCGCCACGGTGCCGCTCTGCCTGCTGGTGCACGCGGCGATCCGCCGCAGCGGCACGCTGTCCCTGCTGTTCAACGGCGCCCGGCCCCGCGCCCGCATCGCCGTGCCGGCCCCGGTCTCGCCGCCCCTGGCGCCCGGCTGACGCAGCCTCACCCCGGCGGGCGGATGCGGTAGGGCACGACGCCCCGCTGCAGGCTGCCGACATCGAGGGACTGGCTGGCCGGCGGCACGGCGCGGTGGCGGCAGTCGGTGCGCTCGCAGGCCCGGCAGCCGGGCCCGATCGGGTCGAAGAAGCCGGGCTCGCTGAGGTCGAGGCCGGTGGCATAGACCGTCTGCCCCGCATAGGCCGTCTCGCAGCCGATGACGATGGCGACGTTGCGCGGCCGGCTGAGATAGGCGCCGCCGCCCCGCCCCACCGTGCGGGCAATGCTCAGATAGCTCACCCCGTCCGGCGTCTGCGCCACCTGCACCAGCACGCGGCCGGGCTGGGCGAAAGCGCGATAGACGTTCCACAAGGGGCAGGGCCCGCCGAAGCGGGCGAAGCGGAAGCGCGTGGCGCTGCTGCGCTTCAGCACGTTGCCGGCGATGTCGGTCTTGACCAGGAAGAAGGGAATGCCCGGCCGCCCCGGCCGCTGCAACGTGCTGAGCCGGTGGCAGACCTGCTCGAAACTGGCGCCGAAGCGGCCCTGCAGCCGCTCCACGTCGTAGCGCAGCAGCTCGGCCTCGGCCAGGAAGCGCTCATAGGGCATCAGCAGCGCGCCGGCGAAGTAGTTGGCGAGGCCGATGCGGGCGAGCGAGCGGGCCTCGGCGCTGGACAGTCGCGCCGCGCGCACCTCGGAGAGGATGGCGCGGCGCTGCTCCAGCAGCCCGATGACATGGGCCATCCAGAACAGGCGGCTAGCCGGCGCCGCCTCCTGCGCCAGGGCCAGGACCCGCTCCACCCGCTGCAGCCGCCAGACCGTGCCCTGCGCCAGCAGGGAGGGATCGTCGGCCACCGCGATGCCGTGCCGGTCCAGCAGATGGCGGGCAAGGTCGTCCTGGGTCGGCGCGCCCCCGCGGCCGATGCGCCCGGCCAGGGCCTCGGCGGCGCGGTCGAGCCGGTCGAAATGGTTCTGCCGCGACTGCACCCAGTCGCGTACCTCGTCATAGGGGAAGTGCGGCACGCCGGCGAAATCCTCGCCCGCCATGCCGCGCGCGCGCAGCGCCTGGTGCTGCTCGTCCAGCGCCAGATAGGCACGGTAGAGTTCAAGGAAACGCTCGGCCAGCTCGGGCGCGGCGCGGACGGCGGCGCGCGCCTCCTCGGCCGGGACGGTGGCGCGGCCGAAGAGCGGATCGCCCGTGGCCTCGCGCAGGCTGCCGGCCAGCCGCTCGTCATCCGCATCGGCGAAGAGGCTCTCGGGCACGCCGAGCCAGGCGGCGGCGCGGCCGCGCAGCGCGGCGGGCATGGGGCGGAGATCGGCCTCGATCTGGCTGAGATAGCTGGGCGAAATGCCGAGGCCGCGCGCCATCGCACCCTGGCCGAGCCCCCGCCCCCGCCGCAGGCGGCGCAGCCGGTCGCCCGCGAAGATCTTGGGTTCCTTTCCGCTCTGGGATTGGCTCTTCACAATCTTCACAAAATCCGCCGCCTTCTTGGCATGAATATGCAAGGCGACGGGCTGACACCAGCGCGGATCATGGCAAAATTGGCAAAATCTCGAGGGAGTATGCGCGAGCCATGATCACCCATGACGTGAAGGTCCATCCCGAGGCCGACCGGCTGCCCCGCCAGGGGCAGCTGGCCTGGAAGATCGCCGAGGTGGCGGCCGATCCGGTGGCGGTCGAGCCCGAGGTCAGCGAGATGATCATCAACCGGGTCATCGACAACGCTTCCGTCGCCATCGCCGCCATCAACCGTCATCCCGTCGTCACCGCCCGCGCCCAGGCCCTGGCCCATGCCCGGCCGGGCGGCGCCACGGTCTTCGGCTGCGGCCCGGATGTGCGCGTGCACGCCGAATGGGCCGCCTGGGCGAACGGCACGGCGGTGCGCGAGCTCGACTACCACGACACCTTCCTGGCCGCCGACTACTCCCATCCGGGCGACAACATCCCGCCGCTGCTCGCCGTCGCGCAGCAATGCGGCAGCGACGGCGCGGCGCTGATCCGCGGCCTCGCCACCGGCTACGAGATCCAGGTCGACCTGGTGCGGGCGATCTGCCTGCACGAGCACAAGATCGACCACGTGGCGCATCTCGGCCCCTCGGCCGCCGCCGGCATCGGTACCATGCTCGGCCTGCCGACCGAGGCGATCTACCAGGCGATCCAGCAGGCGCTGCACGTCACCACCGCCACGCGCCAGAGCCGCAAGGGCGAGATCAGCTCCTGGAAGGCCTTCGCGCCGAGCCACGCCGGCAAGCTGGCGATCGAGGCGGTGGACCGCGCCATGCTGGGCGAGGGCGCGCCGAGCCCGATCTACGAGGGCGAGGACAGCGTCATCGCCCGCATGCTGGACGGCAAGGACGCGCATTACCGCGTGCCGCTGCCCGCGCCGGGCGAGGCGAAGCGCGCCATCCTCGACACCTACACCAAGGAGCATTCGGCCGAGTACCAGTCCCAGGCGCTGATCGACCTCGCCTTCCGCATGGGCAAGAAGGTCACGAACTGGGACGACGTGAAGGAGATCGTGGTGCAGACCAGCCACCACACCCATTACGTCATCGGCACCGGCGCCAATGACCCGCAGAAGATGGACCCCAAGGCCTCGCGCGAGACGCTGGACCATTCCATCATGTACATCCTGGCCGTGGCCTTGCAGGACGGCGAGTGGCACCACGTCCGCTCCTACCTGCCGGAGCGCGCGGCGCGGCCCGACACGGTTCGGCTCTGGCACAAGATCCGCACCGTCGAGGACCCGAAGTGGACGGAGCGCTACCACTCGCGCGACCCGAACGTGAAGGCCTTCGGCGGCAAGGTCGAGATCATCCTGAACGACGGCACGGTGATCGCCGACGAGCTGGCGGTGGCCAATGCGCACACGCTGGGCGCGACGCCCTGGACGCGGCCGGACTATATCCGCAAGTTCGAGACGCTGACCGAGGGACTGATCGAGCCCTCGGAATCGCGCCGCTTCCTCGACCTGGTGCAGCGCCTGCCGGAGCTGAAGGCGGCCGACCTGCTCGGGCTCACCGTGGCGCTGCCGCAGGGCCGGCTCACCCGCAACGACCGCGCCGGCATCTTCAACCACACGGCCTGAGGCCGGGAGGGAGAACACGATGAGCGAGACGACAGCCAACGCGCCGAAGCCCAAGAAGTCGGTCGCGCTGTCGGGCGTGCCGGCGGGCAACACGGCGCTCTGCACCGTGGGCCGCACCGGCAACGACCTGCACTACCGCGGCTATGACATCCTCGACGTGGCCGAGGCCGCCGAGTTCGAGGAGATCGCCTATCTTCTCGTGCACGGCAAGCTGCCGGACGTGGCGGAGCTCGCGGCCTACAAGCGCAAGCTGAAGGCGCTGCGCGGCCTGCCCGCCAGCCTGCGCACGGTGCTGGAGGCGCTTCCCGCCGCCTCCCACCCGATGGACGTGATGCGGACCGCCGTCTCGGTGCTGGGTTGCGTGCAGCCGGAGAAGGAGGACCACAACCACCCCGGCGCGCGCGACATCGCCGATCGGCTGATGGCCTGCCTCGGCCCGGCGCTGCTCTACTGGTACCACTTCTCGCACAACGGCCGGCGCATCGAGGTGGAGACCGATGACGACAGCATCGGCGGCCATTTCCTGCACCTGCTGCACGGCGAGGCGCCGCCGGCCGAATGGGTGCGGGCGATGCACACGTCGCTGATCCTCTATGCCGAGCACGAGTTTAACGCCTCGACCTTCACCTGCCGCGTCGTCGCCGGCACCGGCTCGGACCTGTACTCCGCCATCGCCGCCGGCATCGGCGCGCTGCGCGGGCCGAAGCACGGCGGCGCCAACGAGGTCGCGCTGGAGGTGCAGCAGCGCTACGCGACGCCCGAGGAGGCCGAGGCGGATATCCGCCGCCGCGTCGAGGCGAAGGAGGTGGTGATCGGCTTCGGCCATCCGGTCTACACCGTCTCCGATCCGCGCAACGTGGTCATCAAGGAGGTGGCGCGGCGGCTCTGCAAGGCGCAGGGCACGCTGGCGCGCTTCGAGATCGCCGACCGGATCGAGGCCGTGATGGCCGAGACCAAGCGGATGTTCGCCAATCTCGACTGGTTCTCGGCCGTCTCCTACCAGGCGATGGGCGTGCCGACTGCGATGTTCACGCCGCTCTTCGTCATCGCCCGCACCTCGGGCTGGAGCGCGCATGTCATCGAGCAGCGCATCGACGGCAAGATCATCCGCCCGACCGCGAACTACACGGGGCCGGAGAATCTCGAATTCGTGCCGCTGAAGAAGCGCTGACGCCGCCGCCTCACGGCCTTCCCGCCCGGTCCGGCCGCCATGCCGGGCCGGGCGTCGTTCTTGCCAAGGAGCCCGCACCATGCCCTATGTGATCGCCGACGACCTGCCCGAGGCGCCCGCCGGCCAGCGCTTCCGCGCCCTGCTCGACCGGCCGCAGATCCTGCGCATGCCAGGCGCGCATCTCGGCATCGCCGCGCTGCTGGCACGGAAGGCCGGCTTCGAGGCGCTGTACATGTCGGGCGCCGCCATGTCGGCCACCATGGGCCTTCCCGATCTCGGCATGATCACGGTCGATGACGTCGCCTGGCACATCCGCCAGGTCTCGCGCGCCAGCGGCCTGCCGGTGCTTGTCGATGGCGACACCGGCTATGGCGAGGCGCTGAACGTCATGCACATGGTGCGTGCCTTCGAGGAGGCCGGCGCCGGCGCCGTGCATCTCGAGGACCAGCTCCTGCCGAAGAAGTGCGGCCACCTCAATGACAAGAAGCTGGCCGATGCGCGCGACATGGCCGCCAAGGTCGCCGCGGCCCGCAAGGCCCGGCGCCATCTCTACCTGATCGCCCGCACCGACGCGGCGGCGAGCGAGGGCATCGACGGCGCCGTGGCGCGGGCGAAGCTCTACCTGGAGGCCGGGGCGGACGCGATCTTCCCCGAGGCGCTGACCACCCGCGAGATGTTCGAGGAGTTCGCCCGCCGCATGCCGGGCGTGAAGCTGCTCGCCAACATGACCGAGTTCGGCCGCACGCCCTTCTTCACCGCCGCCGAGTTCGAGGCCATGGGCTACGCCATGGTGATCTGGCCGGTGAGCCACCTGCGCGTCGCGGCCAAGGGGATGGAGGAGCTTTACGCCGCCATCACGCGGGATGGCGGCACGCAGAACATGCTGCAGCGCATGCAGACCCGGCAGGAGCTCTACGAGACCATCGACTACCACGCCTATGAATCGCTGGATTCGACGCTGATCCGCACCGTTGTCCCCCAGGGCATGCCGCAGGGTAAGTCGCAGGATCGGTGAGGGGGCGCGCGCCCCTCACCCACCCTTCACACCGCCCGCCGTCAGCCCGGCGATGATCTGCTTCTGCGCCAGCAGCGTCAGCAGCAGCACCGGCAGCGTCACCAGCAGCGCCGCCGCCGCCAGCGGGCCCCAGGAGATCTGCTCGAAGGTCAGCATGTTGTTGACCGCGACGGGCAGCGTCCGTGTCTCCCGGCCCGCCAGCACCATGGCGAAGATGAAGTTGTTCCAGGAGAAGATGAAGGAGAGGATCACCGCGACGGTGATGCCCGGCATGGCCAGCGGCAGCGCGACATGGCGGAAGGCCTGCCAGATCGTCGCGCCATCGACCAGCGCCGCCTCCTCCAGCTCCGCCGGCAGCCCCTCGAAGAAGCCGATCATCACCCAGACCACGATCGGCACGGTGATGACGAGATGCGTGATGACGATCGGCGTCAGCGTGCCGGTCAGGCCCAGCCACTGGAACAGCAGGAAGAGCGGGATCAGGTAGGAAAGGCCGGGCGTGATGCGGGCGATCAGGATCAGCATCGCCGCCCGGGTCGCCTGCATCTTGGCGATGCCGTAGCCCGCCGGAACGCCGATCAGGATGGCGAGGCCGGTGGCGCTGAAGGAGACCAGGATCGAGTTCCAGGTGTACTTCAGGAAGTCGTTCCGCGAGAAGACCTCGATGAAGTTGTCCCAGACCGGCGGGTTCGGGATGAAGACCGGCGGGAAGGCGGTGTTGTCCAGTTCGGTCTTCATCGACAGCGAAAGCATCCAGAGGAAGACCAGGATCGCCGGCGAGACGAGGAAGAGCACGGCGAGCGCGAAGCCCAGCTTCTCCAGCAGGCGCATCATGCCTTGACCCTCCCGCGCGTCCAGAGCAGCAGGGAGGCCAGGGCGACGATCAGGAGGAAGAAGACCACCACCACCGCGCTGGCATAACCCATGTTGTAGTAGGCGAAGCCCTGCAGGTAGAGGAAGATGTTGATGGTCTCGCTGCTGGTCCCCGGCCCGCCCTGGGTGATGACATAGATGGTGTCGAAGGCCTTCAGCGCGTCGATGGTGCGGATGATGAGTGCCACGACGATGAACGGTGCGAGCAGCGGCAGGGTGATGTGCCAGAAGGCCTGCAGCGCGCTGGCGCCGTCGATCTTGGCCGCCTCGTAGGGGTCCTGCGGCAGCGAGGCCAGGCCGCCCAGCACGATCAGCATGACCAGCGGCGTCCAGTGCCAGACCTCGACCATCACCAGGGTCGGGATGACGGTGGCGGGGTCGTAGATCCACATGCTGGGCGGCAGGCCGAACCAGGTCAGCAGCCAGTTCAGCACGCCGAGCTGGGGATGGAACATCATGGTCCAGACCAGCGCCACCGCCACCGGCGTCGCCATCATCGGCAGGATGAAGAGGGTGCGCGCCAGGCCGCGCAGCGGAAACTTCCGGTTGAACACCAGCGCGCCCGCCACGCCGAGGATCATCGGCAGGATGACGGCCAGCGCGGTGAAGTACAGGGTCCGCAGCATGGCCCAGTGGAAGCGTTCATCGGTCAGGAGCTTGCGGTAGTTGTCGAGGCCGACGAAATGGTGGCCACCGCCGATCTTCCAGTCATGCGCCGACATGAAGAGGGTGAAGGCCCAGGGGAAGAGGATGACGGAGAGCACCACCACCCCGGCCGGCACCACGAACCACCAGTAGCGGCGCGCATAGTTCCGGCGCCGCCCCGGCGCGGCGGCCAGGGCGGGTGCGCCCATGGCCGCCGGCTTTCCCGATGTCACGCCCGACATGGCACGATCAGGTCGCCCGCTCGGATTGTTCCAGCACCGGGCGGAAGGCGTCGGTCGCGCGCTTCAGCTCGGCGGGGATGTCGGCCCCGGCGCCGATGGCGTTGGTCAGCGCCGTGCCGATGGTGTCGCGGAACTCCGTCACCGGCACGATCTCCGGCAGGCCGGGGCGCGCGATGCGGCTGCTCTGCGTCAGGGTCTCGAAGAACTCGCGCGGGAAGCGGCTGGAAGCGATCGCCTCCTCGTTGCGGAAGGCGCTCGCCCGGGCCGGCGCGCCGGCCCCGGAGGTCAGGTAGCGAAGCTGGTTCGCCTTGCCGGTCGCCCATTGCAGGTAGTACCAGCTCGCGCCCCTGCGTTGGCTCTGCTCGGCGATGCCGAAGGCGGTGCCGAACAGGCAGCAATGGTGGTGCGCCGGGCCGGCGGGCGAGACGGCGTAGCCCACCTTGCCACCCGCCAGCCGCGAACGCTTCGGGTCCTCCAGCGGCGCGGCGAAGCCCACGCCGTCGATCCAGAAGGCGGCACGGCCCTGCATGAAGGTGGTCTGGCACTCGTTCCAGTTGAAGCCGATGCTGCCCGGCGGGCCGCATTCGCGCATCAGCTTGGCATACATCTCGGTGGCCCAGACGGCGTCGGGCGTGTCGGTCAGCAGCTTCATCTCGGGGCTGACCGTGTCGCGCTGCTGCGTGCCGAGGAGGAAGGAGGACCAGAGCACGACATTGGCGTTGCGCAGGCCGCGGCCCACGAAGCCGTACTGCTGCTTCGACGGATCGGTCAGCGCCTTGGCCGCGGTGTAGAGCTCGTCGAAGGTCTTCGGCACCGCGATGCCCTTCGAGGCCAGCAGCTCCTTGTTGTAGTACATGACGAAGTAGTCGGTGAACTCGGGCAGCGTGTCCATGCGCCCGTCGGCCTGGGTGGAATAGGCCACGGCGCCCTGGCCGAAATCGGCGAAGTCGAAGTCGGGCGCCGTCATCGTGGGATCGTTGATCAGCGTCTTGACGTCGGTGCACCACCTGGCGCGCCCCACCTGCCGCTTGCTGACATGCAGGCTGATGCCGACCACGTCGAAGGAAGGGCGGCCGGAGGCGAACTCGATGGCGAACTTCTGCCGGTGCTGCTGCTCCGGGATGGCCTCGGCACCGACGCGGATGCCGGTCAGCTCCTCGAACTCCTTCTGATGCTGGATCAGCAGGCTGGAGCGCGGATTGGCGGTCAGGCTGGCCTCGACCTTCTCGCCCTTGAAGCGCTTCCAGTCGAAGGCCTGCTGCGCCCCCACGCTTTCCACCAGGGCCGGCGCCGCCAACAGGCCAGCGGCCGCGCGCAAGGCCACGCGCCGCGTGATCTCGGACATGTGTTCATCCCTCCCAAGTCCCGGCTTCACCGGTTGTCCGGCCATGCTTTCACCGGCATGGCCCGGATGGCAAGCGGGATCGGAAGGCGGTACGGTTTTCGCCAAGCCTCACGAGGCACACAGCAGGAGGACGCCGCATGACCACCCTCTCCACCGCCCTGCCGGAGGATTGGCGGGATGGCCATTTCGCCCTCCGGGCCGAGGGGCCGGACGGGCCGATGGCCCTCGCCCTGGCGCGCGGCGCCGCCTTCGACATGACGCCTGCCTTCGGCACGGTCAGCGCCTGGCTGAACAGCGACCAGCCGCTGGAGGCGATCCCGGCGCGCGGCGCGCCCATCGCCCTCGACGTTCCGGGCCTGCTGGCCGGCGAGGGCCCCCACCGCCTGCTGGCGCCTTTCGACCTGCAGGCGCTCAAGGCCTGCGGCGTGACCTATGCCCGCTCGATGCTGGAGCGCGTCATCGAGGAGCGGTGCCGGGGCGATGCCAGCCAGGCGGAGGCGGTGCGGGCCGAGGTGCGCGGCATCATCGGCGACGATATCGCGAGCCTCCGCCCCGGCAGCCCGGAGGCCATGGCGCTCAAGGAGAATCTGGTCGCGCGCGGCTGGTGGAGCCAGTACCTGGAGGTCGGCATCGGCCCGGATGCGGAAATCTTCACCAAGGCCCAGCCGCTCTCCGCCGTGCCCTCCGGCGCCAGGGTCGGCATCCATCCCGGCAGTTCCTGGAACAACCCCGAGCCCGAGGCGGTGCTGGCGATCGACGCGCGCGGCCGCATCCTGGGCGCCACGCTCGGCAACGACGTGAACCTGCGCGATGTCGAGGGCCGCTCCGCCCTGCTGCTCGGCCGCGCCAAGGACAACAACGCGGCCTGTGCCCTGGGTCCGGCCATTCGCCTCTTCGACGAGGGCTTCACGCTGGAGGATGTCCGGGCCGCCGGGATCACGCTGACCATCGAGGGGCCGGATGGCTTCCGGCTGGAGGAGAGCGGCCGCGTCGGCGCCATCAGCCGCGACCCGACCGAGATCGTCGACCAGCTCATCAACCCCCACCACCAGTACCCGGACGGCGCCGCGCTCTTCCTCGGCACGCCCTTCTCGCCGGCCGCCGACCGCGACGCGCCGGGGATGGGCTTCACACACCATGTCGGCGACGTCGTGTGCATCGCCAGCCCGCGCCTGGGTGCCCTGGTGAACACCGTGGACCGCACCGATGCCTGCCCGCCCTGGCGCTTCGGCATCGGCGCCCTGATGGCCAACCTGGCCAAGCGGGGATTGCCGCACGCATGACACGGGAGGAAACCGGCCGGCTCGATCGGGGCGACGGCACGCATCTCGCCTGGGCCCGCCTGCCGGGGCGCGGCCCCACCACGGTCTTCCTGACCGGCTTCCGCTCCGACATGGAGGGCAGCAAGGCCCTGGCGCTCCGCGACGCCTGCGCCGCCGAGGGCCGCGCCTTCCTGCGCTTCGACTACTCCGGCCATGGCGCCAGCGACGGCGCCTTCGAGGCCGGCTGCGTCGGCGAATGGGCGGAGGATGCCGCCACGGCGCTGGAGCGGCTGACCGAGGGGCCGCTGGTGCTGGTCGGCTCCTCCATGGGCGGCTGGATCTCGCTGCTCCTGGCGCGGCGCTGGGCGCGGCTTCCCGGCAGCCGCATCCGGGCCCTGCTCGGCATCGCCGCCGCGCCGGACTTCACCCGCAAGCTGATGTGGCCGAGCTTCACCGAGGCGCAGCGCGAGACCATCCTGCGGGAGGGCGTGCTGCATGTGGAGAGCCCCTATGGCCCTCCGGTGCCGATCACGCGCCGGCTGATCGAGGATGGCGCGAGGAACCTGCTGCTCGATGGCCCGATCGCCTTCGACGGGCCGGTGCGGCTGCTGCAGGGCATGCGCGACAACGAGGTGCCCTGGGAGATGGCGGCCGAGATCGCCGGCCATCTGACGACACAGGATGTCCGCGTCACCCTGGTGAAGGATGGCGACCACCGCCTGGCGCGGGAGCAGGACCTGGCGCTGATCGTGGCGACGCTGCGGGAGTTGCGCGGCTGAGGCGGCGGGTCAGGCGGCGAGAAAGGACGGGCTCGCCGCCGCCTTGTTGAAGCCGGCCAGCCGCAGGGGCTCCTGGTGGGGGAACTCGGCGAAAACCGCATCCCAGGATCGGACATGCCCATCCGAGGCATCAGACCAGGGCGCGCAGCGCGTGAGATAGCGGTTGAACATCCCCGCTTCCCGCCAGGAGGGCTCGCGATACTTCTCGTGTTGCAGGACAACGAGGACGAAGCTGCCGCCACCGCCGTGCCATTTGCGCAGACAGTCACGCAGGGCCGCGGCGTTGCGGCGCAGATCCTCCCTCTCCTCGGTTCGATAGAAGTAGACGGTGCGGGCGCCGGATGAGGCGTTCCGTCGGAACTTCTCCGCCAGATAGGCCATCTTGCCGCGGAGCTGGGTCAGCTTTTCCTCGAACACGGCACCCGTCCAGGGCTCATCGGCCGCGAAGGGCGAATGCAGCCAGTAATCATGAGAGGTGTCGTGGATCAATCCGGATTTCGGATCATAGGACAGATTGTCCCGCTGTAGAATTCCCCTAAAATCCGAATCAAGAAGGCTGAGGAGAGCGCGGAACCGCGTCACGTTCCAGGAAAAGAAGGAGGCGCTGTCCCGGCCGAGGACCCGCCTCATCTGGAAAGCGGTCTCGCAGTTCACCCCGAAGGACACGTATTGTTGGAAAGCGGCTGTCATGCTTCGACCGTCTCCTTGCTGGCGACGGAGGCTAATCTCTTAACGAGAGCTGTTCCAGCACTTTTGCCCGGATAGATTGTAAGACTTGGTCGCCATCCGGGCCTCCGCGGAATGCCCGGATGGCGGGTCCCCTCACCCCATGATGCCGATCTGCCAGGGCACGAACTCGTGCTTGCCGACGCCGAGATCCTCGCTCTTGCTCCGTTCGCCGGAGGCGATGCGCAGGATGTGCTCGAAGATCCGCTGGCCCATCTCCTGCAGGCTGGCCGTGCCGTCGAGGATCTCGCCGCAATTGATGTCCATGTCCTCCTCCAGCCGGCGGTACATGGGCGTGTTGGTGGCGAGCTTGATCGAGGGCGCCGGCTTGCAGCCGAACATCGAGCCGCGGCCGGTGGTGAAGCAGATGACGTTCGCCCCGCCCGCCACCTGACCGGTGGCCGAGACCGGGTCGAAGCCCGGGCTGTCCATGAAGACGAAGCCCGGCGTCGTCACCGGCTCGGCGTATTTGTAGACCTCCATCAGCGGGCCGGTGCCGCCCTTCATCGAGGAGCCGAGCGACTTCTCGAAGATATTGGCGAGGCCGCCGGCCTGGTTGCCGGGGCTGACCACGCCGTTGATCTGCGTGTCGCGCCCGGCGGCATACTCGTCCTTCCACCAGCGGATGCGCTCGATCAGCTTCTCGCCCACCGCCCGGCTGGCGGCGCGGCGTGTCAGCGTGTGCTCGACGCCGTAGATCTCCGGCGTCTCGGACAGGATCGCCGTGCCGCCGTGCCGGGTCAGGATGTCCATGGCATGGCCGAGGGCCGGATTGGCGGTGATCGAGGAGAAGCCGTCCGAGCCGCCGCATTGCAGCCCGACCATGATGTGGCTCGCGGGCACCGTCTGCCGCGTCACGGCATTGGCCTCGGCCAGCATCTCGCGCACGGCGGCGATGCCGGCCTCGATGCTTTTCCGCGTGCCGCCGGTCTCCTGCATGGTGAAGTGGCGCAGCTTCGGCCCCGCCGACAGGCCGTGCTCCTGCATCAGCCCGGCGATCTGGTTGCGCTCGCAGCCGAGGCCGATGACCAGCACGGCGGCGATGTTCGGGTGGCGGATGTAGCCGGCGAGCGTCCGCCGCAGCAGCTGCATCGGCTCGCCCGAAAGCTCCATGCCGCAGCCGGTCTGGTGCGTGAAGGCGGCGACGCCGTCGACATTGGGGAACTCGGCCAGGCGATCGGCGGTGAAGTGATCGGCGATGTTCTGCACCACGGTCGCCGAGCAGTTCACCGTCGAGACGATGCCGATGTAGTTCCGCGTGCCGACGCGCCCGTCCCCGCGGACGATGCCCTGGAAGGTGGCGCGCTCCGCCTCCGGCACCATGGCGAGCGGCGCGTAGTCCTCGCAGAAGGCGTAGTCGCGGTCGAACTCGGTGAAGGTGATGTTGTGGCCGTGCAGCATGGTGCCGGCCGGCATGTCCTCGGCGGCGAAGCCGATGGTCACGTTGTACTTCAGGATCGGCTCGCCCTTGCGCAGATGGCGCGTGGCGATCTTGTAGCCGGCCTGGACCGCCTCGCGCGCCAGGACGTTCTCGCCGGGGATCGAGGTGCCCGCCTCCACCGGGATGCGGGCGACCACGACATTGTCGTTGGGATGCAGGCGGATGACGGGGCCGTTCAGCCGCTTGGCGGAAAGGTCGATGATGGACATGGGCGGACGTCCCTTATCGTTGATGCTTGAGGGTGGCCTGTCCGCCGGCGGGACCGCTGGACAAGCCACGGATACGACAATTCAGGCCACGGGCTCCGGCGGGGCGACGCCGAGGCGCCCGGCATAGGGGCGGAGCGACTCCAGGATGCCCTCGGCCAGCGGCACCCCCTCGCGCAGCGCGGCCTCGCGCTGGGCCAGGCCCTTCTCGCCGGGCAGGCGCACCCTCTCCACACCCGGGCGCGGCGCCGCGGCGCGGCAGGCGGCGACCGTATGGCCGGTCTGGCGGGTGAAGGCGTCGAGCCCGGCGAAGGCCTCAGGATCGATCACCTGCAGGAAGACGCTGGCCAGCATGCCACCGGCCCCGTCGGCGCGGCCGAAGCCGGAGAGGCCCTGGGTCAGCGCCTCGGTCATCAGCGCCCAGCCATAGCCCTTCTGCCCGTGATCGAGGCCGCCGGCGGGCAGTACCGTGCCGCCCCGGCCGATCACCGCCGGATCGTCGGTGGCATGGCCCTCGGCATCCATCAGCCATTTCTGCGGGAAGCGGCGGCCGAGCTTGGCCAGGCGCAGGCTCATGTTGTTGGTGGTGATGGAGGCGGAGATGTCGGTCACCACCGGCACGCTGCCGGTGGGAAAGCCGGCCGAGACCGGGTTGGGCGAGAGGACGCCCTGCCGGGCGCCGAAGGGCGCGACGCTGGCCGTCCCCGGGGCGCTGCTGTGCAGGATGCAGACCAGCCCCTCCGCCGCCGCCCGCGCGGAATAGACCGCGAGGCAGCCGATATGGTGGCTGTTGCCGATGGCGATGCTGACCGTGCCATGCTGCCGCGCCCGCTCCATGGCGAGGTCGAGCGCCGTCGTGGTCAGCCAGCCGCCCGGCAGGGCACGGCCGTTCCAGGCGAGGCACGCGCCGCGGTCGGAGAGCACCTCCGGCTCGCCATCGGGGCGCATCAGGCCGCTCTCGAGATCGTCCAGGTACTTCGGCACCAGGCCGAGACCATGCGTCACATGACCCATCAGGTCGGATTCGACGAGCACCCCGGCCATGACATCGGCCTTGGCGGCTGGCACGCCCGCCGCCTGGAACAGGGCCGAGGCGAAGGCGCGCAGCCCGGTGGCGTCGTAAAGCGTCGGCGCGCTCACGCCGCAGCTCTCCGCAGCCCCGCATGGCGCGGCGATGATGTCATGTCCGTTCTCCCGTCCCAGTCATCCGATGATCGCATGGCAACCCCGGCGCCGCAACGCGGAGGCGGCGGCGCGGTCAGCCGAAGACATCCTCCCAGGCCAGCCGCAGCGCCACGTCCACCTCGGCCATGCTGGGCGTGACGCCGAGCGCCCAGAGGCTGGTGACACCGTGCTGGCGGATGCCGCAGGGCACGATGCCGGCGAAGTGCGACAGGTCGGGATCGACATTGAGCGCGATGCCGTGCCAGCTCACCCAGCGGGTCACGCGCACGCCGATGGCGCCGATCTTGTCCTCCCGCCCGCGCGCCGGGTCCGCCACCCAGATGCCGACCCGCCCCTCACGCCGCTCCCCGCGCACGTTGAAACGGTCCAGGGCGCGGATCATCCACTCCTCCAGCCCGTGCACGAAGGCGCGCACGTCGCGCGCCGGCACGCGGCCGTGCGGCCGCGTGAGGTCCAGCATGACGTAGGCAGTGCGCTGGCCGGGGCCGTGATAGGTCCATTGCCCGCCCCGCCCGGCGGCGTAGGTCGGGAAGCGCGCCTCGACGAGGCCGTCCGGCGTGGCCGAGGTGCCGGCCGTATAGGCGGGGCTGTGCTCGACCAGCCAGACCCGCTCCGGCGCGCCGTCCTGGCGGATGGCGGTCGCATGCGCCTCCATGGCCGCCAGGGCCTCCGGATAGGCGGTCAGGCCGGGGGCGACGCGCCATTCGGGCGTGTCCGGGGCGGGAGCGGGAGCGGGGGCCGAAGAATTATCTTCCGCCGGCCCTCCGGGGGTTGTTGCTGTCTCCGAGATCATCGGCTATACGCCCGGCCCTGCCTGATACTTTCCCACGTGCGGTCGTGGCGGAATGGTAGACGCGTCAGCTTGAGGTGCTGGTGGGGGCAACCCCGTGGAAGTTCGAATCTTCTCGACCGCATATTTCCCTGAACCGTAATTCATCGCCCCGCCTGTCATCCGGCCCTGCTCCCTTGTGGCACTGTGCCGGCTCCGTCATCGTCCGGGGCACGGAGGTGCGCATGGACGATGATTTCCGCAAGGCGGCGCTGAACTACCACCAGCTGCCGCGCCCTGGAAAGCTCAGCGTCGAGCCGACCAAGCGGATGGCGACGCAGCGCGACCTGGCCCTGGCCTATTCCCCCGGCGTCGCCGCCGCCTGCGAGGCGATCGCGGCCGACCCCCGGGCCGCCTACGACATGACGGTGCGCGGCAACCTGGTCGCCGTGATCACCAACGGCACCGCCGTGCTCGGCCTCGGCGCCATCGGCGCCCTGGCCTCGAAGCCGGTGATGGAGGGCAAGGCCGTCCTCTTCAAGAAGTTCGCCGGCATCGATTCCATCGACCTCGAGGTGGACGAGCTCGACCCGGCGAAGTTCGTCGAGGCCGTGGCGGTGCTGGAGCCCAGCTTCGGCGCCATCAACCTCGAGGACATCAAGGCGCCGGAGTGCTTCGAGATCGAGCGCGCGCTCCGCGAGCGGATGAAGATCCCGGTCTTCCACGACGACCAGCACGGCACCGCCATCATCGTCGCCTCCGCCGTGCGCAACGGCCTGCTGCTGCAGGGCAAGCAGCTCGCCGAGGCGCGGATCGTCACCTCCGGCGGCGGCGCCGCCGCGCTGGCCTGCCTCGACCTGCTGGTGGCGATGGGCGCGAAGCGCGAGAACATCACCGTCACCGACATCAAGGGCGTGGTTTATGTCGGCCGCCCCGAGCTGATGGACCCCTACAAGGACCGCTACGCCCAGGCGACCACGGCGCGCACCCTCGAGGAGGTGCTGACCGGCGCCGATGTCTTCCTCGGCCTCTCGGCGCCGCGGGTCCTGAAGGCGGAATGGCTGCCCAAGCTGGCGCCGCGCCCACTGGTGCTGGCACTCGCCAATCCCGAACCGGAGATCCTGCCCGAGGCGGTGCGCGCCGCCCGGCCGGACGCCATCGTCGCCACCGGCCGTTCGGACTATCCAAACCAGGTCAACAACGTCCTCTGCTTCCCCTTCATCTTCCGCGGCGCGCTGGATGCCGGGGCGACCACCATCAACGAGGCGATGAAGGTGGCCGCCGTCGAGGCCATCGCCCGCCTGGCGCGGATCGAGGCCTCCGAGGTGGTGGCCGCCGCCTATGGCGGGCAGGCGCCGATCTTCGGGCCGGACTACATCATCCCGAAGCCCTTCGACCCCCGGCTGATCCTGGAGATCGCGCCCGCCGTCGCGCGCGCGGCGATGGACAGCGGCGTCGCGACACGGCCGATCGCCGATTTCACCGCCTATCGCGAGACGCTGGAGCGCTTCGTCTACCGCTCGGGCGACCTGATGCGCCCGGTGGTCGAGGCGGCGCGCAAGCAGCCGCGCCGCGTCGCCTATTCCGAGGGCGAGGACGAGCGCGTGCTGCGCGCCGTGCAGTCGGTGCTGGATGACGGCGTGGCCGAGCCGGTGCTGATCGGCCGCCGCGCCGTGATCGCCGAGAAGGTCAGGACCATGGGCCTGCGCATGGATCTCGAGGAGAGCGTCCGTGTGCTCGACCCGGACGTCGATGACGAGATCTTCCTGCCGCTGATCGACATCTACCGGCAGAAGGTCGGCCGCCGCGGCGTGCCGCCGGATGCCTGCGAGCGTTTCGTCCGCACCCGCCCCTCGGTCGCCGCCTCCCTGCTGCTGGAGGGCGGCTATGTCGATGCCGCGCTGGTCGGCGGCCAGGGCGAATGGATGCGGATCTGGCACCAGGCGCATGACGTGATCGGCAAGCGCGAGGATGTCAGCCGCGTCTATGCGCTGACCGGCGTGATCCTGACGGCCGGCGTGCTGTTCTTCGTCGACACCCACCTGATCGTCGATCCGACGGCGGAGCAGGTGGCGGAGATGACGCTGCTTGCCTCCGAGCAGGTGCGCGCCTTCGGCCTGACGCCGCGCGTGGCCCTGCTCTCGCACTCCTCCTTCGGCGCCAGCGGCGCGTCCTCGGCGCGCAAGATGCGCGAGGCGCTGAAGCTGATCCAGGCCGCCGCGCCGGATCTGGAGGTGGATGGCGAGATGCATGCCGATGCGGCGCTGATCCCGGCGATCCGCGACCGGGCCGTGCATGCGTCCCCGCTGACCGAGACGGCCAACCTGCTGGTCATGCCGAACCTCGATGCCGCCAATATCGCCTACAATCTGGTGAAGGCGGCGGCGGACGGGTTGCAGGTCGGCCCCATCCTGCTGGGCATGCGCAAGCCGGTCCATGTCCTGGTGCCGAGCGTGACCGCGCGCGGCATCTCCAACATGACGGCGCTGGCCGTGACGCAGAGCTGAGGCTGGAGCGCTTTTCCGTCCGGCCGGGGCGGGGGGCGGTCTTTCACGGGCGGTCGGGCGAGGCCATCTTCGCAGGCATGGCGAATGTCCCTGCCCGCCCCGCCTCCGCCGCCGTCGCCGCCTTCCTGAAGCAGGCGGAGGGCCTACCCGCCCTGCGCCCGGCGGTCCACCGTCCCGGTCGGCTGATCTTCGCCGTGGACGCGACGGCCAGCCGCCAGCCCGCCTGGGACCGCGCCAGCCATCTGCAGGGCGAGATGTTCCTGGCCGCCGCCGGTCATGGCGGCCTGGCGGTCCAGCTCGCCTATTACCGTGGCTTCGGCGAATTCGCCGCCACACCCTTCCTGGAGGATGGCGCGGAGCTGGCCCGGCGCATGTCCGGCGTCACCTGCCTCGGCGGCCAGACCCAGATCGGCGCGGTGCTCGCCCATGCCCTGGCGGAGACGGCGCGGGAGCGGGTGGCGGCGCTGGTCTTCGTCGGCGATGCCGTCGAGGAGGCGGCCGACCCGCTCTGCCACGCCGCCGGCCAGCTGGGCCTGCGCGGCACGCCCGCCTTCGTCTTCCAGGAGGGGGGAGATGCCCACGCCACGGCCATCCTGCGACAGATCGCCCGGCTCTCGGGCGGTGCTCATCATGCCCTCGACGCCGCCAGCCCCGCCACGCTGCGCTACCTGCTGCGCGCCGTCGCGGTCTTCGCCGCCGGCGGCCACGGGGCGCTGGCGCGGCTCGGCGGCGGCGCGGCGCGCGGCCTGATGGCGCAGCTTCCGGCCCCCCGCCGATGAGGCTGGCCAGCCGCGCCTGGATGGCGCCCCGCCCCCCTGTCCGGACCCGCACGCCTTGACCTGGATCCTCGCCGGGCTGGCGGTTCTGGTGCTGATGGGCCTGACCGTGCACGGCTTCGCCACGGCCAGCGTGGCGCAGGTCCGGCGCGGCGGTGCCATCCTGCTGGCGGTCTTCGGCGCCGCCGCCTTCGGCCTGCTGGTCTACAGCGGACGGATGGCGCAGGCTGCGGCGGCGCTGCTGCCGATGGCGCCGCTGGCCCTGCAGCTCTGGCGCGGCTGGCGCCAGGCGCGCCGCTTCGGCGCCGCCCCCGCCTCCGCCGGCAACACGACGCAGGTGGAGACGGAGACGCTGCTGATGCGCCTCGACCTCGGCAGCGGGCAGCTGTCCGGCCGGGTCCGCAGCGGACCGCAGGCCGGGCGCGAGCTGGGGGAGATGGCGCTGCCGGAGTTGCTGGCCCTGCTGCGGCACTGCCGGGAGGAGGATGCCGAAAGCCTTCCCCTGCTGGAGAACTGGCTCGACCACGCGCATCCCGGGTGGCGCGCGGAAGCCGGCGGCGGCCCGCAGGGGGAGGCGGCCGGGCACGGCTGGGCCCTGGCGACGCTGGGGCTGACGGCCGGGGCGAGCCCGGCCGAGATCCGCGCGGCACACCGGCGGCTGATGCAGGAGGCCCACCCCGATCGCGGCGGCCCGCCGGACCGCGCGGCGGCCCTGAACCGGGCCCGCGACATTTTATTGTCGTGACATTTTATTGCGATAATGGATTCAACCAGTGCGTGCTGCCCGCGATTGCGGCAGGATCGGTGCCATGGCAAAGCTCTGCCATCGCAGCCTTAGTTCTGCCGTTTCCTGGCGGCAGAAGAGGTTCTGACCACAGCCTGAAGGATCAGCCGAGTGACGAAACCGCTGAAGAAGGCCGTGCTGCCCGTCGCGGGCCTGGGCACGCGCTTCCTGCCCGCCACGAAGGCCCTGGCCAAGGAGATGCTTCCGGTCGTTGACAAGCCTCTCATTCAGTACGCGGTGGAGGAGGCGCGGGCCGCCGGGATCGACCAGTTCTGCTTCGTCACCGGCCGTGGCAAGACCGCCATCGTCGAGCATTTCGACGTCGCCTACGAGCTTGAGCGCACGCTGCTGGAGCGCGGCAAGAACGAGCTTCTGGAGGAGCTGCGCCAGCAGGCCCAGCTGCCCGGCTCCATCACCACGGTGCGCCAGCAGGTTCCGATGGGCCTCGGCCATGCCATCTGGTGCGCTCGCTCCTTCATCGGGGACGATCCCTTCGCCATCCTGCTGCCCGACGACCTGATGCTCTGCGACACGTCCTGCACCAAGCAGCTCGCGGACGCCTATCTCGAGACGGGCGGCAATGTCGTCGCCATCGAGGAGGTCCCGATGGAGCGCGTCAACAAGTATGGCGTGCTGGACATCCAAGAGGACAAGGGCAGGCTGGTCTCGGTCAAGGGCCTGGTCGAGAAGCCCAAGGTCGAGGACGCCCCTTCCAACCTTACCGTCATCGGCCGCTACGTGCTGATGCCGGAGGTGCTGACGCACTTGTCCAAGATGGAGAAGGGGGCCGGCGGCGAGGTGCAGCTGACCGATGCCATGGCCAAGCTGATCGGCTCCCAGCCCTTCCATGGCCTGCGCTACGAGGGCCGCCGCTTCGACTGCGGCGACAAGGTGGGGTTCCTGGAGGCGCAGATCGCCTTCGCCCTGCAGCGGCCCGACATCGCCAAGGCGGTGCACGACTTCCTGCCGAAATACGTCTGATCGCGCCGGAGCCGGAAACCCGCCCGCCCGCCGGGCGGTTTCCCGCTCCCGACCGCCTGCACCTGAAGAAGGCCAAGCTGGATGAGCAACTTCCGCCACGACTTCCACCCCACCTCCCTGCGCGAGTACGACATCCGCGGCATCGTCGGCAAAACCCTGTCCGGCGCGGATGCCTTCGCCATCGGCCGCTGCTTCGGCAGCATTGTCGCGCGGGGCGGCGGGAAGAAGGTGGCGGTGGGCTATGACGGCCGCCTCTCCTCCCCCGAGCTGGAGGAGCAGCTGGTCGCCGGGCTGGTCGCCTGCGGCCTCGAGGTGGCCCGCATCGGCTGCGGCCCGACGCCGATGCTCTACTACGCCGCCTATGCGCTGGGCGCCGACGGCGCCGCCATGGTCACCGGCAGCCACAACCCGCCGGACTACAACGGCTTCAAGATGATGCTCGGCAAGAAGCCCTTCTTCGGCCAGCAGATCCAGGAGATCGGCCGGATGGCGGCGGCGGGCGACGTGGTGCCCGAGGCCTCCGGCTCCTCCACCCAGGTCGATGTCTCCGAGGAGTACATCGCGCGCCTGCTGAAGGATTATGACGGCGGCGACCGCGCGCTGAAGGTGGTGTGGGACCCGGGCAACGGCTCCGGCGCCGAGATCACGCGGCGGCTGGTGGCGAAGCTGCCGGGCGAGCACATCGTCATCAACGGCGAGATCGACGGCCGCTTCCCGAACCACCATCCCGACCCGACCGTGCTCAAGAACCTGGCGCAGATCATCGCCAAGGTGCGCGAGACCGGGGCCGATCTCGGCATCGCCTTCGATGGCGACGCCGACCGCATCGGCGCCGTGGACGGCGAGGGCAACATGCTGTTCGGCGATCAGCTCCTGGTGGTGCTGGCGCGCGACGTGCTGAAGAACCATCCGGGCGGCACCATCATCGCCGACGTCAAGGCAAGCCAGGTGCTGTTCGACGAGGTCGCCAGGGCGGGCGGCACGCCGCTGATGTGGAAGACCGGCCACAGCCTGATCAAGGCCAAGATGGCCGAGACCCGCGCGCCGCTGGCCGGCGAGATGTCGGGCCACATCTTCTTCGCCGACAAGTGGTACGGCTTCGACGACGCGCCCTATTCGGCGGTGCGCCTGCTCGGCATCGTGGCGCGCGCCAGCGAATCCCTGGCGCAGATGCGCGACGCCCTGCCCAAGGTCATCAACACCCCGGAGCTGCGCTTCGATTGCCCGGATGAGCGCAAGTTCGGCGTCATCCAGGAGGTCAAGGACCGCTTGGCGAAGTCCGGCGCCCAGGTGAACGACGTGGACGGCGTCCGCGTGCTGACCGAGGATGGCTGGTGGCTGCTGCGGGCCTCCAACACCCAGGCGGTGCTGGTCGCGCGCGCCGAGGCCCGCTCGGAGGAAGGGCTGGAGCGGCTGAAGGCGCTGCTGGCCGAGCAGGTCGAGGCCTCGGGCCTCGCCGCGCCGGACTTCTCCGGAGAGAATGCCGGACACTGATCCGGTCTTCGTCCGCGGCGCCCCCCCCCCCCGGGGCGCGCCCCGGGCCCCCCCCCGGGGGGGGGCGCCCCCCCCCCCGCACCGCGCCCGCTCATTGCGGGTGCAGCGGCGGCACGCGTCGCCAGCCCTTCGGCCGCCGCACCGTCTCGCGCATGTAGGTGAAGACGCCCGAGAGGATGATGATGGCGACGCCCAGCGCCATCACCGGCTCGAGCGGGTCGTCGAAGACCAGGTAGCCGAAGGCGATGGCCCAGAGCATCTGGCTGTACTGCGTGGGGGCCACCAGCGTCGCCGGAATCCGCGCCGAGGCCAGCATGACCAGGATGTTTCCCGCCGCCGCCAGCAGGCCATAGCCCAGCAGCCAGACCCATTGCGCCGGCGTCGGCCAGACGAACCCGGGGAGCATCAGCAGGCCGCCCGTGACGATCGGGCCCAGCAGCCCAGCGCCATAGAGCGACATCCGCTTCTCGCTCTGGCCATGGGCGCGCAGCATGACCACCGTGACCGCGCCTGAGAGGCCCCCCACCGCCGCGCCCAGATGGCCGATGCCGAGGTCACGGAAGCCCGGGCGCAGCACTACCAGCACGCCGACGAAGCCCATCAGCACCGCGCCCCAGCGGCGCCAGCCGACCGGCTCCTTCAGCAGGACGACGGAAAGCAGGGTCACGAAGGTCGGCATCAGGAACAGCAGCGAGAAGGCCTCGGCCATGGAGAGATGGGTGAAGGCGGTCACGCTGCCGAGGCTGCCGGTGGCGGCGGCGGCGGCGCGCACCCACCACATCAGCCGCCTGTTGGCATGGAAGACATCCCGCAGCCGCTCCCCCCGCCGGCGCAGCAGCGGCAGGGCGAGCAGGCCCGACACCGCGCCGAAGAAGACCGCCTCATAGGGGCTGAGCGCGCCCTCCAGCAGCTTCACCGAGGCATCGCTGGCGGCGTAGGCGGCATAGGCCAGGAAGGCGAGCAGGATGCCCGGCGCGGTGGATCGGTCCATGGACGGGCGGGGCTCCGGAGGGCACGCGATTCGCCGGCCTGGCCGGCACCAGCGTTATGTTGCACCGCGGCAGGCGCCATGACAGTGCCCCGGCAATGACAGTTCAGTGCCGCCCGGGCGGCATTCCCGCCCCCGACCCCCTGGCCTAGACTTCCGCCTCCCCTTCGCCGGAGTCCCGAAGCCATGCCGCAGATCCCGCCCGCCGAACCCGGCATGCGCGAGGAGGAGGTCGATACCCCCGCCCTGATCCTCGACCTCGACGCCTTCGAGGCCAATCTGGACGCCATGGCCGCCTTCCTCGCCCCGACCGGGGCGCGGCTCCGTGCCCATGCGAAGACGCACAAATGCCCCGTGGTCGCGCTGCAGCAGATCCGCCGCGGCGCGGTCGGGCAGTGCGTGCAGAAGGTGGCCGAGGCCGAGGCGCTGGCCTGGGGCGGTGTCGGCGACATCCTGGTCAGCAACGAGGTCGTGGCGCCGCGCAAGCTGGCGCGGCTGGCGGCGCTGTCGCGAATCAGCAAGGTGGCGCTCTGCGCCGATGACGCCGGGGCCGTGGAACGGATCGAGCAGGCCGCCGAGGCGGCCGGGACGCGCCTGCCCGTGCTGGGGGAGATCGATGTCGGCGCCGGCCGTTGCGGCGTCGCGCCGGGGCCCGAGGCCGTGGCCCTGGCGCAGCGCATCGCCGGCAGCCCGCACCTGATCTTCGGCGGCCTGCAGGCCTATCACGGCCGCGCCCAGCACATCCGCAGCCCGGCCGGCCGGGCCAAGGCGATCGGAGGCGCCATCGAGCGGACGCGACGCACCGTCGAGCAGCTCCGCCAGCAGGGGTTGGACTGCGCCATCATCGGCGGCGGTGGCACCGGCACCTTCCGCCACGAGGCCGGGAGCGGCGTCTTCAACGAGATCCAGGCCGGCTCCTATGCCTTCATGGACGCCGACTACGCCGCCAACGAGGAGGCGCCGCCGTTCCGCCAGTCGCTTTTCGTGCTGGCGCAGGTGATGAGCACGCCAAAGCCGGGCCTCGCCGTGGTCGATGCCGGCCACAAGGCGGTGCCGACCGATTCCGGCTTCCCGAAGGTCTGGGGGCGCGAGGGCCTGCGCTATGCCGGCGCCTCGGATGAGCACGGCAATATCGCCATCGAGGGCGGCGCCCGTCCCGCGCTGGGCGAGACGCTGCGGCTGGTGCCGGGCCACTGCGACCCGACCATCGACCGCTATGACTGGTTCGTGGGCGTGCGGGGTGGCCGGGTGGAGTGCCTCTGGCCGATCACGGCACGGGGCGGCATGGCCTGAGGCCCGGCTCCCCGCCTGGAGGTCTGTGAGCGCGCGCACATCGGTTCGGTCCGGCACGGAGCCAACCTGGCCCTGCCGTCAGGATGACGGCCAGGAGCCGGTCCGGACCGCGCGGCGGCTCCCGCCCTTCGGCATCGGGAGACCCATCTCATGCGCTCACTGCGATCACGCCTGGCCACCTGCCTGCTCGGCGGTTGCCTCGCCCTGTCGGCTGCCGGCCAGGCCAAGGCGCTCGACGACCTCATCTTCTACGAGGGCAACGGCTGCACCCAGGATATCGTCTTCACCTACGATTCCCGCGTGGCGCGCAACGACAACTGCAAGCGCAGCGGACCCTGCGACGGCGACAACGACGAGGCCCGTTCGCTGCGGATCCTGAAGTCCGCGGCGATGAACACGCGCATCGTCGTCTTCGACAGCCCCGATGCCCGGCAGGACGACGACTTCACCGTCATCGACATCCTGCGGCCCGACTTCATGGAGGATCAGGGCTACTGCCTGCGGTCCTTCGAGCAGAACTTCGACACGCCGCGCGAGAACCAGGGCATCCTGGTCGACTACGTCCGCAAGAACGGGCTGGACGGGAAGATCTCCCGGGTGCGGGTGATCCCGAACGGCACCGGCGGCTGAACCCTCCCGGCGCGACCCCGCGCACGGGGCCGCGCCGCCGCCCGCCTCAGGCCTTCCGGGTCAGCAGGAACAGGGCCTGTTCCCCGAAGAGATTGGCCAGGCCGACGGAGCGCTTCCAGGGCGCCCGCAGCCCCCGCTCGTCCACCGCCAGCCAGTCCTCGACCGCGTAGCCGTCCTGCTCGCAGAGGTCGAAGAAGTCGAGGATGGTGCAGGGGTGGATGTTCGGCGTCTCGTACCAGGGCCGCCCCCAGGTCGAGGTCATCGGCATGCGGCCGGTCAGCAGCAGCTTCAGCCGCACCTCCCAATGGCCGAAGTTCGGGAAGGAGACGACGGCGTGCCGGCCGATGCGAAGCATCTGCCGCAGCACCTCGCGCGGCTTCTCCACCGCGTGGATGGTGCGGGAGAGGACGACGTAATCGAAGGCGTCGGCCGGATAGGAGGCCAGGTCGTTGTCGGCGTCGCCATGGATCACCGCCAGCCCCTGCGCCACGGCGGCGCTGGCCTGGGCCATGTCGATCTCGATGCCGCGCGCATCCGCGCCCTTCTCGCGCTCCAGATGCTCGAGCAGCGCCCCATCGCCGCAGCCGATGTCGAGGACCGTGCTGCCGGGCGCGATCATCTCCGCGATCAGCCGCAGGTCGAGCCGCATGTTCTTGGCGACGTAGCGGACCGGGGCGGCGGTATCGGACAAGGCGGGGTTCCTGCGGGGCGGGAAACGGGCCGGATCGATACCCCCTGCCGCGCGGCAAGGCAAACCGGAGGCACGGAAACGACAAAGGGGCCCGAAGGCCCCTCGTCCGGCGGCAACCGGCGCGACCGGCCTCAGGCGGCGCGCAGCGCCCGCGGCAGGTCGGCCACGGCGTTGTCGATCAGCTTGGCGTCCTGCTTGGCATCCAGCGTCTCGGCGATGACCTCGCGCGCGGCGGCGGCGGCCACGGCGGCGGCGGCCTGGCGCACCTCGGCGAGGGCACCGGCCTCGGCGGCCTGGATGCGCTCCAGGGCCATGCGCTCGCGGCGCTTGGCGGTCGCCTCGGCCTCGGCGGCGGTGGCGGCGGACAGGCGCTCGGCCTCCGCCTTGGCGCGGGCGATCAGCGCCGTCGCCTCGCTCTGCGCGGCGGCACGGTCGGCCTCCGCCTGGCGGCGCATCGCCTCGGCCTCGCCGCGCAGGCGGGCGGCTTCGTCGAGATCGGCGCGGATCTTGGCGGCGCGGGCGTCCAGCGCCTCGGTCGCCTTGGTCCACATGGTGCGGCCGAGCAGCACCACGAAGATGATGAAGGAGACCGCGACCCAGAAGGTCGGGTTCAGCCAGAAATGCTCGTAATGATGCATCGCGCCCTCCTCAGGCCCGGCCCTGGGCCGCCAGCTCGCGCTGCACGGCGGCGGCGACGGCGGGCTCGTTCTTCAGGCCGGTCAGCCGCGTCACCAGCGCATTGGCGGTGTCGGTCGCGACCTCGCGCAGCGCGCCCATGGCGGTGTCGCGGGCCGTGTTGATGCGGGCCTCGGCGGCCTCGATCTGCTGGTTCAGCCGGGCGTTCAGCTCGGCGCCCCTGGCCGCGGCCTCGGCCTGGGCGGACTGCGTCGCCTCGGCGATGGCGGCCTGGCTCTCGGCGCGGGCGCGGGCGGTGGCGGCGCGGTGCGCCTCCATGGCGGCGTCGGCCTCGGACTTGGCGGCCCGCGCGGCCTCGAGGTCGCCCTCGATGCGGTTGCGGCGCTCCTCCAGCACGGAAGCGACGCGCGGCAGGGCGATGCTCGACAGGACGTAGTAGAAGACGCCGAAGATGATCAGCAGCCAGACGATCTGGGCGAGCATCAGCGGATTGGCGAAGTCCAGCTGCGGCATGCCGCCGGAGGCTTCCGCCGCCGCCACCGACTGGGCCTCAAGGCCGTCGGGCACCGCCGTCGCCGCCAGCGCCATCTGGGCGCCGAGGCTGTAGAGAGCGGCCGTCACGCCGGCCAGGGTCATCCGCTTCATCATCTGCATCCCTGCAATTCGCGCACCGGTTCGGAGGGGCACGGCGCCATGGCCGCGCCCCTCCTTCACTTCACCCGGCGGATCAGGTGAACAGGATCAGGAAGGCGATCAGCAGCGCGAAGAGCGCCACGGCCTCCGTCAGGGCGAAGCCCAGGATGCCGATGGGGAACACGGTGTCGCGCGAGGCCGGGTTGCGGGCCACGGACGCGATCAGCGTCGAGAAGATGTTGCCGAGCGCGAGGCCGACGCCGAACAGGGCGAGGACGGCAATACCGGCGCCGATCGCCTTCGCAGCAAGCACGATTTCCATCAGAGGTATCCCTTCGCTGATCTGATGTTAGGTCCGCCGGACGCGGTCCCGCAGAGACGTGGTCCCTTTGTGAGGACTGACCCCGTCAGTGCAGGTGCACCGCGTCATGCAGATAGATGCTGGTCAGGATGGCGAACACATAGGCCTGCAGGAAGGCCACCAGGAGTTCGAACCCGATCAGGAGGACGTTCACCCCGAGCGGCAGCACCGCGACGAGGGGCCCGACGGCGCCCAGGCCGCCCAGCAGCACGACGAAGGTGGCGAACACCTTCAGCAGCACGTGGCCGGCGACCATGTTGGCGAACAGACGGACGGAGAGGCTGATCGGCCGCGAGAGGTAGGACACCACCTCGACCGGCACGATGATCGGGGCGAGCCAGAGCGGCGCGCCCTCGGGGAAGAAGTAGCCGAAGAACTTCTTGCCATGCAGCGCCAGCGCCACCAGCGTCGTCACCGCGAAGACCAGGAAGGCCAGGCCGAAGGTGACCGCGATGTGGCTGGTATAGGTGAAGGCGTAGGGGAAGAGCCCCAGCACATTGCCGAACAGCACGAACATGAAGAGCGCGAAGACGAAGGGGAAGTAGCGCTTCCCCTCGTGGCCCACCTGCCCGGCGACGAGGTTCTCGACGAATTCGTAGAAGGTCTCGGCCAGGGCCTGGAAACGGCCCGGCACCACCGCGCGCGGCGCCATGCCGAGCGTCATGATCAGCACGATGATCACCGACGCGGCGAGCATATGGGCGTTGGACTGGGTGAAGTTCACCGCCGCGCCGATCGGCCCCAGGGCCGTATGCAGCTCGAACTGGCTCAGCGCGTCGATCGTCTTGCCTTCGGCGGCCACTGCGGCTCTCCCGTATCCCGGTGCTACTTGCGCGCGCCTGTCCGGGGGTTGAACAGCCGATAGACGTTCATCACCCCGGCGACACCACCCACCACGAAGAAGACCATGAAGAGCCAGGGCCAGGAACCGAGCCAGTGGTCGAGCAGCCAGCCCAGACCCGCGCCGGCGATCAACGCCGAAACGACCTCGACGCCCGCCCGCATGCCGATCTGAAACGCGTTGGGCGGAAGTCCGTCCGGATGGTCGTTGCCACCCTGGCCGGCATCCTTCTCCAGGCCCTGCTTCCGCCGGGCCTGCCTCAGTCGCGCCTCGAAATCGTTCTGCTCGTTCAACCCTTGCTCCCGCGGTCCCCCCGCCGGAAGGCTGGACGGCTCGTAAGGGGGCCTTCATGAGGTGTCAAGGGCGGGGGCGGCATCACGGCCGCAGGGCGGCGGCCCGGAACCGCGCCGCCAGCGCCGGGGCGGGCATCGGCCGGCCCAGCAGATAGCCCTGCACGGCGTCGCAGCCGAGCGCCGCCAGGGCGGCGAGCTGCGCCTCGGTCTCCACCCCCTCGGCCACGGCCTCGGCCCCCAGCGCCCGCGCCAGCGCCAGGATGGCGGCGACGATCGCCGTGCTGTCCGGCCGGCCGGAGCCGAGCGCCTGGATGAACACCCGGTCGATCTTCAGCGTGTCGAAGCGCAGGCTCTGCAGGTAGCCGAGCGCGGCATAGCCGGTGCCGAAATCGTCGAGCGCCACCCGCACGCCGAGCGCGCGCAGCCCGGCCAGCGTCTCCCGCGCCCGCTCGGCATCCCGGATGAAGATGCTCTCGGTCAGCTCGACCTCCAGCAGACGGTGCGGCAGGCCGCTCTCCGCCAGCGCCTCGCGCACCAGCTCCACCGCCTCGGTGGTGGCGAAGAGGGAGGCAGAGAGGTTGACCGCCACCGGCATCTCCTGCCCCTCCCGCCGCCCGGCGGCGGCCTGGCGGCAGGCGTGGCGCAGCACGTGGCGCGCGAGGGCGGCGGCATGTCCGGCCGCCTCGGCCAGCGGCACGAAGCGGCCGGGCGGCACCGCGCCGCGCACGGGGTGGTTCCAGCGCAGCAGCGCCTCGCAGCCGATGGGCTCGGCGCCGCCGATGCGGTACTTCGGCTGGAAGACCAGGAACAGCGCCTCCTGCCGCAGCGCGGCGACCACCTCGCTGGTCAGCAGCCGCTCGTCCAGCACCGCCTCCTCCATCTCGGGGCGGAACAGCACCGCCTGCCCCCGCCCCGCCGCCTTGGCCTCGTAGAGCGCCATGTCCGAGCGCCGCAGCAGCGTCTCGTCCCGCCAACCCTGCCCGGGCGCCAGGACGGTGCCGATGCTGGCGCCGATGCGGATCGGCAGGCCGCCGATGTGAAAGGGCTCCTGCGCCGCCGCGATCAGCCGGCCGGAGAGGGCCAGCGCCTCCGCCGCCCCCGCCACCCGCGCCTGGATCACCGCGAACTCGTCGCCGCCGATTCGCGCCAGCATGTCCTCCGGCGCCAGGCAGGCGGCCATCCGCGCCGCGACGGCGAGCAGCAGCTCATCGCCCACCGGGTGGCCGTGGCTGTCATTCACCGCCTTGAAACCGTCGAGGTCGATCGAATGCAGCGCGAAGGGCTGGAACGCGCCCATCCCCTCCCCTCCCCGCTCCCCGTCGACCGGCGCCAGGGCGGCGCGCAGCCTCGTCTTGAACAGGGTGCGGTTCGGCAGGTCGGTCAGCGGGTCATGCTCGGCCAGGTGGCGGATGCGGTTCTCGGCCGCCTTGCGGTGGGTGATGTCGAAGGCGATGAAGACCACGCGCCGCCGCTCGCCGCCGGCGCCGGCCACCGAGACCGCCGTGCTCAGCAGCGTCCGCGACCGGCCCCTGTGGTCGATCGCCGCGCCCTCGACGAAGGGCAGCGGCCCTTCCGTCGCCAGGGCGCGCAGCAGCAGCCCGGCCTGCGGGCCGTCGCAGAGGTCGGGCACCACCCGGCCGGGCTCCAGCCCGTGGAAGCCGGCATAGGCCTCGTTCACGAAGAGGCAGCGCCCGGCGGCGTCCGTGGCGCAGATCAGCGCCGGCAGGTTGTCGATCAGGATGCGCAGCGTGCCCTCGGCCTGGCTGAGCTGCTCCGCGGCGGCGCGGGATTGCGCCAGCAGCCGCCGGGCGCGCGCGCTTTCCGCCAGCAGCAGCAGGATCAGCAGCCCGGCCGAGACCATGAGGCCCAGGGTGCAGGCCAGGAAGACCGTCTGGCCGGTGCCGAGATTGGCCAGCGCCTGCTGCGCCAGGGCATTGCGCTGCTGGTGGATGCGGACATTGGCGTGCCGGAGCAGCAGCTTCATCTCGGCCAGGCGGCGATCGACCCGCCCACCCGCCGCCACGCTGCCGGCGAGCATGGCCTGCAGGTCCCGCTCGATCTCGTCCAGCTCCGCCATTAGCAGGGGGGCCTGGTCGCGCAGCCGGTCCATCTCATCCTGGGGAATCCGGTCGTCCGGTGGATCGATCGACTTCATCCGGCTGTAGAGGATCTCGAACTGCTGCCACATCCGCGCCGGCGATTCGGTGCCGAGCTGTACGCCGCGCAGCACGGCCTCGAACTCGCTCAGCTCCACCAGCATCTGGCTGGCGGTCCAGACGCTGGTGCGCTGCACCCGCGCCTCCAGCTCGGATTGTGTCGTCAGGTGCAGGCCGGACGCGGCGATGGAGAGGCAGAAGAGCAGCGCCGCGCCGCCAAGGCCGAGCTTGAAGAGCGCCCCGCGCCGGCCAGCGAGCAGAGCGCGCAGGCGGCGCGGTGTCACCTATCGCACCTCGAGCCGGCGCAACTGCCAGATGGCGCGCTCATGATAGGGGGGCTGGTCCAGCTCCGGCCGCAGTGACCAGGGATAGATCAGCCAGATCGGCCCCCGGTTGCGCAGCCGCAGCGGCTCCCCGTCCAGCCGCGTGGCGAGGAAGGCGCCATGCTTCTCCGCGTCCTCGGCCGGGATCGTGACATTGTAGTGGTTGAGCGCCGAGGCCACCATGTCGCCGGACACGCCGAGGCCGCGCAGCAGGCTGCGGAGCGGCACTCCGCCGAAGGCCTGCGGGCCGCGCGTCCAGGGCGTCGCCGTGCGCAGGGTCTCGAAGCCCAGGGCCTCGATCTGCTCGAGCGTGAGGTCGATGGTCTCGCCGCCGGCAACCTGACCGTCCACGGTCAGCACGACCGGTGCGGCATCGATCCCTTCCGCCTGGCCGCGTCGCCGGGGCGACAGCAGACCGAAGCTGAGAGCGGACAACCCAAGCACGCAACGACGTCGCATTCCATCACCCCGACGCTTGGCGGAGGAGTCGCTTCAACTTCCGGAACCCGCGACGAACCGCGGATCGCGCTCGGGTAATATCCTTACGACAGCGCTTCCACCATTTCCACCGCCTTTCCGAGATCCACCGAGAGCAGCCGGCTGACGCCCCGCTCCTGCATCGTCACGCCATAGAGCCGATGCATCCGCGCCATGGTCAGCGGGTGGTGCGTGACCACCAGGAAGCGCGTGCCGGCCTCCCCGGCCATCGCCTCCAGCAGGCCGCAGAGCCGTTCGACATTGGCGTCGTCCAGCGGTGCGTCCACCTCGTCGAGCACGCAGATCGGCGCCGGCTGGCAGCGGAAGACGGCGAAGATCAGCGACAGCGCCGTCAGCGCCTGCTCGCCGCCGGAGAGCAGCGAGAGGGTGGCGAGCTTCTTGCCCGGCGGCTCGGCGTAGATCTCGAGGCCGGCCTCCAGCGGATCGTCGCTGCCGACCAGCGCCAGATGCGCCCGCCCGCCTCCGAACAGGCGGCCGAACAGGGCGCGGAACTCGGCATCGACCCGGTTGAAGACCTCGCGCAGCCGCTCCCGACCCTCGCGGTTCAGATGGCCGATCGAGCCCCGCAGCTTGGCGATGGCGGTGCCGATCTCGTCCCGGTCGCGGTCGATGGCGCCGATCCGCTCCTCCAGCTCGGCCATCTCCTGCTCGGCCCGCAGATTGACCGGCCCCATCTCCTCGCGCTCCCGCGCCAGCCGCTCGGCCTTGCGGCGCGCCCGTTCCTCCGCGGCCTCGGAGAGATCCTCGGGCGGGTCCGGCAGCGCCGGCTGCTCGCCCAGCCGCTCGGCCAGGCGCTGCGCCAGGGCGGTGGCGGCGGCCTCGGCCTGCTGCAGCCCGGATTCGGCGCGGAGCTGCGCCTCGCGCGCGGCGGCGAAGGC
>NZ_JBSXMU010000032.1:0-36397 GCF_054073225.1 Teichococcus aerofrigidensis | reverse complement strand
ATGGGAGCCTGCGGAACGTGCCGACGCGCGCCGGGGGGGGCGCGCGAGGGAGAGCTGCGGGAGGGCATGGACACCGGACGATCCGGTTCGTCCATTCCGATGGCGAAGGCCGGCCCGTCCGCCCTTCAGACCCGCTCCAGCACCATGGCGATGCCCTGGCCGACGCCGATGCACATGGTGACCAGGGCGTAGCGGGCCCGGCGGTGGTGCAGTTCCGCCACCGCCGTCTGCACCAGTCGCGCGCCGGACATGCCGAGCGGGTGGCCGAGCGCGATGGCGCCGCCATTCGGGTTCACATGCTCGGCATCGTCCGGCAGGCCGAGGTCGCGCGTCACCGCCAGCGCCTGCGCGGCGAAGGCCTCGTTCAGCTCGATCACCTCGATCTCACCGAGCGAGAGGCCAGCCTTCTCCAGCACCTTGCGGGTGGCCGGCGCCGGGCCGAAGCCCATGATGCGCGGCGGCACCCCGGCCGTGGCGCTGGCCACCACGCGGGCGCGTGGCGTCAGCCCATGGCGCGCGGCGGCGTCCTCGCTGGCCAGCAGGATGGCGCAGGCCCCGTCGTTCACGCCCGAGGCATTGCCGGCGGTCACGCTGCCCCCCTCGCGGCGGAAGGGGGTGGGCAGGCGGGCCAGCGCCTCCAGCGTGGTCTCCGGGCGGGGGTGCTCGTCCTCGGACACGATCAGCGGCTCGCCCTTGCGGCGCCTGATCTCGACCGGGACGATCTCCTCGGCGAAGCGGCCGCGCAGCATGGCGGCCCGGGCACGCTGCTGGCTGCGGAAGGCGAAGGCGTCCTGGTCGGCGCGCGAGATCTGGAAGTCGGCGGCGACATTCTCCGCCGTCTCCGGCATCGAATCGACGCCGTAGCGCGCCTTCATCAGCGGGTTGACGAAGCGCCAGCCGATGGTGGTGTCATGGATCTCCGCCTGGCGGCCGAAGGCCTCCGCGCTCTTGCCCTGCACGAAGGGCGCGCGGGTCATGCTCTCGACGCCGCCGGCCAGCATGAGTTCCGCCTCGCCCGCCTTGATGGCACGGGCGGCGATGCCGGTGGCGTCCATGCCCGAGCCGCAGAGCCGGTTGACGGTGCTGCCGGGCACGCTGTCCGGCAGGCCGGCCAGCAGCAGGGCCATGCGCGCGACGTTGCGGTTGTCCTCGCCGGCCTGGTTGGCGCAGCCGAGCACGACGTCGTCCAGCGCGCCCCAGTCCAGCCCGGGGTGGCGCGCCACCAGCGCCCGGATCGGCACGGCGCCGAGATCGTCCGCGCGCACCGCGGCGAGCGCCCCGGCATAGCGGCCGATGGCGGTGCGCGCGGCGTCGCAGATGAAGGCCTCGGCCATCAGGCGGGCTCCGCCTGGCGCAGCGGCGCGTCGGTCCGGGCCTGCAGGTCGTCGAAACTCAGCCCCGGCGCCATCTCGACCACGGCGAAGCCCTGTTCCGTGACGTCCAGCACGGCGAGGTTGGTGTAGACCCGGCGCACCGAGCGCATCGCCGTCAGCGGATAGCCGCACTGGCGAACCAGCTTGGAACGGCCCTCCTTGGTCGTGTGCTCCATGATGACCCAGAGGTTCTTGGCACCGGCGGCGAGGTCCATGGCGCCGCCCACGGCGGGGGCGGTGTCGTTGGCCGAGGTCGCCCAGTTGGCGATGTCGCCATTCTCCGCCACCTCGAAGGCGCCGAGCACGCAGAGGTCGAGATGCCCGCCGCGGATCATGGCGAAGCTGTCGGCGTGGTGCACATAGGCGCCGCCGCGGCGCAGCGTGACCAGCTGCTTGCCGGCATTGATCAGCCAGGGATCGGCATCCAGCTCACCGGGCGCCGGGCCCATGCCGAGCAGGCCGTTCTCGGAATGGAACACCACCTCGCGCTCCAGCGGCACGTAGTCGGCCACCATGGTCGGGATGCCGATGCCGAGGTTGACGTACCAACCTTCGGGAATGTCCCGCGCCAGGCGCCGCGCCATGTCCTTGCGCGACCAGGAAGTGAAGCTCGTCTCGCTCATGATGGCCTCCTCAGGCGACGGGATGGGTCAGGACGCGGTCGACGAAGATGCCGGGGGTCACGACATGCTCCGGGTCCAGCGTGCCGAGCGGCTCGATCAGGTCGACCTGGGCGATGGTGAGCTTCGCCGCCATGGCCATCACCGGGTTGAAGTTGCGGCCGGAGCGCCGGTAGGTGAGGTTGCCCCAGCGGTCGGCGCGGTGCGCCTGGACCAGCGCCACATCGCCCGGCAGGGCGTGCTCCAGCACGCAGGGGCGGCCGCCGAACTCGGCGGTGGGCTTGCCCTCGGTCAGCAGGGTGCCGTAGCCGGTCGGGGTGTAGAAGGCCGGCACGCCGGCGCCGGCGGCGCGCATGCGTTCGGCCAGCGTGCCCTGCGGCACGATCTCCAGCTCCAGCCGGCCCGCCTTGTACAGCTCCTCGAAGACCACCGAGCCGGCGCTGCGCGGGAAGGAGCAGATGATCTTCCGCACGCGGCCGAGTTCCATCAGCCGCGCCAGGCCGACGCGCCCGGCGCCGGCGTTGTTGGCGACGACGGTGAGATCCTTGGCGCCCTGCTCGATCAGGCCGTCGATCAGCGCATCGGGCTGGCCGACCGAGCCGAAGCCGCCGACCAGGACTGTGGAGCCATCGACGATGCCCTGCATGGCCTCGGCCATGTCGCGGACGATCTTGTTGATCATGCGGGATTTTCCTGGTTGAGCATGGTTTCCTCCGCCGCCCGCTGTCAGCGCGGGCCGGTGCCATCCCGCGACACTAGGTCGGCCCTCCCACGCCCCGCAACGCCGTGCGCTATCCGCACAGGACCTTTCCGTGCCGGAAATCGGACCTGCCCGTGGAATTCGGACCTGCACGGTACTTTGTCGATGCATGAAACGAGATGGAGATGGTGCTGCCGCCGGGCACCCGCTTCGCGGTACTGAGGGTGCAGCAGGGCGTCACCAATGGCCTATGGGGCAAGGGTGTGGGAGCCTATGGCGTGTGATCGTCGACGTGATCGCATTGCCGCCCGAATGATGCCGCCCAAATGACCCTCCGCCGAACGAGGTCCTGCGATGTCTGATCGTCCGCCGCCCAATCCCGCTCCTGGCCCCGACCAGGGCCGCCCCGCTGGCGCCGTCCCGGCCGAGGCGGCGCGTGCCACCGCCGCCGCGCTGCGCGAGGCTGCCCATCCCGGCTATCTCGGCGACCTCAAGGTGGTCGACGGGGTGCTGCGCGACCTCGCGCAGGCCTATGTCGAGCGCGTCCGCCTCGCCCTCGAGCAGCCCGATCCGCCGGCCGCCGCGCACGCCGGGGTGCAGCGGGACATCGACGAGGCCACGCGGGTCTGGCGGATCTTCACCGGCCAGGACCCGGCCTTCCGGCCGACCCGCCTGCACAGCCGCGAGGCGATGGATGCGCACGTGCTGCGGCACCATGCGGGCGCCGACCGCCAAGCCCCGACGCTCATGGCGGTGGTCGATTTCATGACCGCGATCGGCGCCGCGGCCATGCATTCCGACGGCCAGGAGGCCAATGCCGAGGCGCAGATCGAGGACGCCTTCGCCACCTACACGCGCCTGTTCGCCGGCCTGCCGTCGGCGCTGCCCGAGGAGCCTCCCCCGTGACTGACGTCATCCCGCCTGACGACTCCCCCGCCGTCCGCGTCGACCTGCCGCAGAGCGCCGAGGCCGAGCTGATGAAGGCCGATGCCAGCCTCCGCACCATATGGGGCTGGGCCTCGGTCATCTCCGAGCATGGCCAGCCGGTGGTCGACCGGCGGGGCGATGTCATCAGCGAGGTCAAGGTGCGCAAGGCCGCGCACGCCTTGTTCAGGACGTCCGCGTCGGCAAGGCCATGCATCAGGGCGTCGCGGTCGCCGAGCTGGTGGAGTCGGTAGTCCTAACCGAATTTCGAGGAGGCCGAGGAATCCGCTTGACGCCGGCCAGGGGACAGCGTTTATTGCGACTAACTCGCAGTTGCAGCGAGGGCTGGCGGAAAGCGGTTACTACCGTCCCACCGCTCCGGATCCCGCACTACTCTCCCCGGGTCCGCCAGTCCTCGCTCGCAGCGGGAACCGATGCCCGGCCTGCAGGGGAGGCCAGGTGTCGGGAGCGGGCCGGGACGGAGCGCGTGTCACTATGCGAACCGCGCGCTCCAGGCTGGTGGCACCTGAAGGGGGACGCCATCCGCCAGACTTTCTTGCACGCGGGCAGGGCGTGCAGGTCCCGGTCCGCGCCCCCTTCCTTTTTTCAGGGAAGGCGGCGCGACCCTCTCTCAGGTGAGAATCCCCGGTCCACGCCGGCATGAGGCGCGACCTCCCGGCAGACCCCCTTAGTGGAAGAGCGCCGGCGCGCCGATGGCCTCGCCCAGGATCTCGTCCTCACGCATCACCAGATGGCCGCGCACCAGCGTCATCACCGGCCAGCCGGTGCAGGACTGGCCGGCGAAGGGCGTCCAGCCGCAGGGCGAGACAATCCAGCTCTCCTCGATGGTGCGGGTCTTGCGCAGGTCGACGATGGTGAAATCGGCATCGAAGCCGGCGGCCAGGCGGCCCTTGGTCACCGCGCCATAGACGCGCGCCGGGCCGGCGGCCATCAGGTCCACCATCCGGCCGAGGCTGAGGCGGCCGGCGTTCACGTGGTCCAGCATGATCGGCACCAGCGTCTGCACCCCGGTCAGCCCGGCGGCGGTGGCCGGCCAGGGCTTCTCCTTGTTGGCGCGGGAATGCGGCGCGTGATCGGAGCCGATGCAGTCCACCGTGCCATCGGCGACGGCGGCCCAGGCGGCCCGCATGTGCCGCTCGTCGCGGATCGGCGGGTTCATCACCGCGTAGCCGCCGAGCCGGTCATAGGCCTCGTCGGTCTGGCTGAGGTGGTTCACCAGCACCTCGACCGTGGCGACGTCGCGGAAGTCGCGCAGATAGGCCAGCTCCTCGGCCGTGGAGACATGCAGGATATGCGCCGGGCGGCCGGTCTCCCGCGCCAGCGCCATCAGGCGGCGGGTTCCGAGGAAGGCGCATTCCACATCGCGCCACTCGGCGTGCAGCCGGTGCGGGCCGCCGGCGGCATAGAGCGGCTTGCGCTCCTGCAGCCGGTACTCATCCTCCGAGTGGTAGCAGACGCGGCGGCGGCCGGAGCGCATCACCCGCTCCAGGCTGGCATCGTCCTCCACCAGGAGGTCGCCGGTGGAGGAGCCGGCGAAGACCTTCACGGCGCAGACATCCGGCTCCAGCTCCAGCGCCGCCAGCTCCGGGATGTTGGACTTGCCGGCGCCGACGTAGAAGCCGATGTCGCACCAGGACTTCCCCTGCGCATAGGCCCGCTTCTCCTCCAGCGCCTTCTGCGTGGTGATGGAGGGGGTGGTGTTCGGCATGTCGAAGACGGTGGCGATGCCGCCCAGCACGGCGGCGCGGGTGCCGGTCGGGATCGTCTCCACCGCCGGATCGCCGGGGTCGCGCAGATGCACATGCGGGTCGATCAGGCCGGGCAGGACATGCAGCCCGCGGCAGTCGATCTCGCGCTCCGCCGTGGCGCCGCCGAGCGCGCCGATCGCGGCGATCCGGCCCGCGCGCACGCCGATATCGGCCTCCGCCTCGCCCCAGGGCAGCACGCAGCGTCCGCCGCGCAGGATGAGATCATAGCTGGTCATGCGGAAAATCCTCTCGGGGGCGGTGGTCTCTGATCCTGTCTCTAGGCAGAATCCATCGCGGCGGCGACCCCTCGCGGGAGGGGAAGGGGCCAAGGGACAAGGAAGGGAGGCGGCAGGATGGCCAGGGCGACACCGGAACCAGGCTTCTCGGCACAGTTGCGCCAGCGCTGTACCGCCGACTGGGAGGCGGCGACCGGACACCGCTTCGTGGAGGAACTGCTGGCCGGGCGGGTGGAGCCGGCGGTGATGCGCCGCTACCTGGTGCAGGACTACCAGTTCATCGACCGCTTCGTGGCGCTGCTGGGGGCCGCCATCGCCAGCGCCGATTCCTATGCCGCGCGGCTGCGCCTCTCGCGCTTCCTGGCGATGATCACCAGCGACGAGAACACCTATTTCCAGCGCGCCTTCGACGCGCTCGGCGTGCCGGCGGCGGAGCGCGACGCCCCGGCGCTGAGCGAGACGACGCGCAGCTTCCAGGCGCTGATGGGCGTGGCGGCGGAGAGCCGGTCCTATGCCCGCTGCCTGGCCGTGCTTTGCGTCGCCGAGTGGCTCTACCTGAGCTGGGCCAGCCGGCTGGAGGGGCCGCCGCCGCCCGACTTCGTCCATGCCGAATGGATCGCCCTGCACGCGAACGAGGCCTTCCGCGACTTCGTGGGCTGGCTGCGTGGCGAGCTGGACCGGGTCGGGCCGGCGGAGGCGGATGTCTGCCTCGCCCTGTTCCGCCGCGCCGTGGCCCTGGAGCGGCGGTTCTTCGACGACCTCTATGGCGAAGGCGGGGCCGCGCCACCCCGCCCGGCCTGACGCCTCCCCTTTCCGCCGTACCTCTTCTGTTCCATATCTGCCGGATGGCCAAGTCCCCGAACCGCTTCGTCTGCCAGAACTGCGGCACCCTGGCGCCGCGCTGGCAGGGCCGCTGCGACACCTGCGGCGAATGGAACACCATCGTCGAGGAGCAGCCGGAGGTCCGCGCCCCCGGCCCGGCCGGCAAGTCGGGCGGCGGGCGGAAGCTGGAGTTCGTCGGGCTGAAGGGCCGCGCGGCGCCGCCGCCGCGCACGGTGAGCGGCATGGCGGAGCTGGACCGGGTGCTGGGCGGCGGCTTCGTGCCGGGCTCGGTCGTGCTGGTGGGCGGGGATCCGGGCATCGGCAAGTCCACCATCCTGCTGCAGGCGGCGGCGCGCATCGCCGCGGCGGGCCGGCGCGTGCTCTATGTCTCGGGCGAGGAGGCCATCGACCAGGTGCGGCTGCGCGCCCTGCGGCTGGGCCTGGCCGAGAGCCCGCTGGGCCTCGCCGCCTCCACCAGCCTGCGCGATATCGCGGCCAGCCTGGAGGAGGAGCGTGACGCCACGCTGGTGATCGTCGATTCGATCCAGACGGTCTGGCTCGACAGCCTCGATTCGGCGCCCGGCACGGTCAGCCAGGTGCGCGCCTGCGCCGCCGAGCTGACGCGCCTGGCCAAGACCCGCAACTTCGCGGTCGTGCTGGTCGGCCATGTCACCAAGGAGGGCACGCTGGCCGGTCCCCGCGTTCTGGAGCACATGGTCGATGCCACCCTCTACTTCGAGGGCGACCGGGGGCACCAGTTCCGCATCCTGCGGGCGGTGAAGAACCGCTTCGGCGCGACCGACGAGATCGGCGTCTTCGAGATGACCGACAAGGGGCTCATGGAGGTGGCCAACCCCTCGGCCCTGTTCCTGGCCGAGCGGCGCGGCAACATCTCCGGCAGCGCCGTCTTCGCCGGCATGGAGGGCACCCGCCCGGTGCTGGTGGAGATCCAGGCGCTGCTCTCGCCCTCGGCCTCCGGCGGCTCGCCCCGGCGGCAGGTGGTGGGCTGGGATTCCGGGCGGCTGGCCATGCTGATGGCGGTGCTGGAGAGCCGGTGCCGCGTCAGCCTCGGCCAGAACGACGTCTACCTGAACATCGCCGGCGGGCTGCGCATCAACGAGCCGGCGGCCGATCTGGCGGTGGCCGCCGCGCTGGTCTCCGCCGCCACCGACCGGCCGACCGATCCGGACCGAGTCTTCTTCGGCGAGGTCGGGCTCTCGGGCGAGGTGCGGCAGGTGGCGCAGACCGATCTCCGCCTGCGCGAGGCCGCGAAGCTCGGCTTCGCCGGCGCCACCCTGCCCCGCCGCGTGGCGCGGGGGGGGCGGACCCCGGGCAAGGGCCCGGAGGGGCTGCGGCTCGACGAGGTCGGGCATCTGGCGGATCTGGTGGCCCCGATCGCCGCGGCGGCGGCGGGCCAGGCCGGGGCAGCGCGGGCCGGGGCGGCGCGGGCCGGGGCGGAGGCTCCGCCGGAAGGGCCAGAGGAAGAGTGACAGCCGGACAGGGCTTGGCTATAGGCTGGCGCCGATGACCTGGGTGGACGGCATTGTCCTCGCGGTGCTCGCCCTCTCGGCGCTCATCGCCTTCTTTCGCGGGCTGGTGCAGGAGGTGCTGGGCGTCGGCGCCTGGGCCGGCGCCGTGCTCTTCGCGCTCTACATGCTGCCCGGCACCGGGCCGCTGGTGAAGACCTGGGTCGAGCCGGACTGGCTGGCCGAGATCATCGCGCTCGGCGGTGTCTTCCTGGTTGCCCTCGTGGTGCTCAAGCTGATGATCGGCTGGTTCGCCGGCAGGGTGCGGGCTTCCGTGCTCGGGGGTCTGGACCGCGCCCTCGGCATGGTCTTCGGTCTCGCGCGGGGTGCTTTCCTGGTCGTCCTCGCCTATATCGTCGGCGGGCTGTTGCTTCCCGCTGTCGATCGCTGGCCGGAGCCGGTGCGCGACGCACGGACCCTACCCCTGGTGGCGGATGGCGCCGGGACGCTTGTCTCGTGGCTTCCGCCGGAGTATCGCCCGCGACTTCCCGATTTGCCGCAGCGCAGCATCCCCGGCATGGACGAGCTGCTGCGGCCCCCGGCGCGAGGCCGGTAGCGAGGACACCGATGCAGCCCCTGCCCTCCACCAACCCCTGGGATGAAGACGACGGCTTCCACGAGGAATGCGGCGTCTTCGGTGTCTGGAACGCCTCGGATGCCGCGGCGCTGACCGCCCTCGGGTTGCATGCCCTGCAGCATCGCGGGCAGGAGGCCTCGGGTGTCGTCGCCCTGACCGATCCGGGCTCGGAGAAGGGCGTGTTCAACGCGCATCGCGGCCTCGGGCTGGTGGGCGACATCTTCGGCGACGCCAAGGTGATGGCCGGGCTGAAGGGCCGCGCCGCCGTCGGCCACAACCGCTACGCGACGACGGGCGAGACGGCGCTGCGCAACGTCCAGCCGCTCTATGCCGATTTCGAGTTCGGCGGCCTCGCCGTGGCGCATAACGGCAACCTGACCAATGCGACGGCCCTCAAGCGCGCCCTGGTCCGCCGCGGCTGCCTGTTCCAGAGCACCACGGATTCGGAGGTCTTCGTCCACCTCATCGCCATCAGCCTCTACGCCAATGTGGTGGACCGCCTGATCGACGCGCTGAAGCAGGTGCAGGGAGCCTATTCGCTGATCGCCCTGCATCACGGCGCCCTGATCGGCGCCCGCGATCCGCTTGGCGTCCGCCCGCTGGTGCTTGGCCGCCTGCCCGAGGGCGCCATGGTGCTGGCCAGCGAGACCTGCGCCCTCGACATCGTCGGCGCCGAGTTCGTGCGCGACATCGAGCCGGGCGAGATCGTCGTCATCGATGACAGCGGGCTGCGCAGCATCAACCCCTTCGGCCGGCAGCAGAGCCGGTTCTGCATCTTCGAGTACATCTACTTCGCCCGGCCGGATTCTGTCATGGAAGGCACGCCGGTCTATGGCGTGCGCAAGTCGATCGGCGCCGAGTTGGCGCGCGAGAGCCATGTCGAGGCCGATGTCATCGTGCCGGTGCCCGATTCCGGCGTGCCCGCCGCCATGGGCTACGCCGCCGAGAGCGGCATCCCCTTCGAGCTCGGCATCATCCGCAACCACTATGTCGGCCGCACCTTCATCGAGCCGACCGACCAGATCCGCAATCTGGGCGTGAAGCTGAAGCATTCGGCGAACCGGCCGATGATCGAGGGGCGGCGGGTGATCCTGGTGGACGATTCCATCGTCCGCGGCACCACCTCCAAGAAGATCGTCGAGATGGTGCGGCAGGCCGGGGCCAAGGAGGTGCACATGCGCATCTCCTCGCCGCCGACGACGCATCCCTGCTTCTATGGCATCGACACGCCGGAGCGGGAGAAGCTCCTCGCCGCCAACCACGATGTCGAGGAGATGGCGCGCATCATCGGCGCCGACAGCCTGGCCTTCATCTCGCTCGACGGTCTCTACCGCGCCCTCGGCCACGCCCGGCGCGAGAGCGGCGCGCCGCAGTATTGCGACGCCTGCTTCACCGGCGACTATGCCATTCCGCTGACCGATCTCGTCGGCCATCCCGAGCGCGTGCCCGCCCTGCTGGCGGCGAACGGCCAGTGACAGGACAGCCAGAGACGGGGCGGCCGCTCGCCGGGCAGGTCGCCCTCATCACCGGCGCCAGCCGTGGCATCGGTGCCGTCACCGCCATCGAGCTGGCCCGGCTGGGGGCGCATTGCGTGCTGGTGGCGCGCACCCAGGGGGGGCTGGAGGAGACCGACGACGCGATCCGGGCGCTGGGCGGCGGGTCCACCCTGCTGCCCTTCGACCTGGTGAAGCAGGCCGACAAGATCGACGTCATCGGCCCCTCCCTGGTCGAGCGCTTCGGCCGGCTCGACATCCTGGTGCACAATGCCGGGGCGCTCGGCAGCCTGACGCCGGTGGCGCATATCCAGCCGCGCGACTGGGCGGATGTGGTCGGCGTCAACCTGACGGCGAGCTGGCGGCTGATCCGCACCTGCGACCCGCCGCTGCGCGCCGCGCCCGCCGGCCGGGCCGTCTTCGTCACCACCGGGCGGGTACGGCGGCCCAAGCCCTACTGGGGCGCCTATGGCGCGACCAAGGCGGGGATGGAGCATCTGGTCCTGACCTGGGCACGGGAGGTGGAGCACACCCCCCTGCGCGTGAACCTCTTCGACCCTGATGTGGTGGCGACCAAGATGCGCGCCCAGGCCATGCCGGGGGAGGACCCCGCCAGCATCGTCCAGCCCGCCGAGGTGGCGCCCGCGCTCGCCGCGCTCTGCCGGCCGGAGGAGGCACGGCATGGCAGCACCGTGGTTTTCGAGCGTCAGGCGGCACAGGCCGCCTCTTGACGGCGCCGTGCCGGCCGGCAAAATCCCTCGCATGTCCGTGACGATCACCCTCAAGCGCATTACCAAGACGACCGCTCCGGCGGGGCGTCCTCTGGTGGCTGCGCGGACCGACACCGCGGCATAGCACCAGAAGGCCCCGCCGGAGACGGACGGGGCCTTGCCGGACGGAACCGGCGCCCCGTCTCCTCCGGCCTCCATGGAAGAGACATCATGCTGTCCCTCGAAGAACCCGCCGAAGCCGCCTTCCGCCAGGTCGAGGCCGCCGCGCCCGTGGTGGCCATCGTCGGCGCCACCGGCGCCGTCGGTGTCGAGCTGCTGCACTGCCTGGAGAGCCGGGGCTTCCCGCTCGGCGGGCTGAAGCTGCTGGCCTCACCGCGCTCGGCCGGGCGGACGCTCGACTTCAAGGGCCGGCCCGTCACCGTCGAGGCGCTGACCGAGGACAGTTTCGCGGGCGTCGACATCGCACTCTTCTCCGCCGGCTCCGGCATCTCCAAGCGCTTCGCCGCCGCCGCGGTGAAGGCGGGCGCCCTGGTGGTGGACAATTCCTCGGCCTTCCGCATGGAGCCCGAGGTGCCGCTGGTGGTGCCGGAAGTGAATGCGGCCGCCCTGGCCGGGCATCACGGCATCGTCGCCAACCCGAACTGCGTCGCCGCCATCGCCACCGTCGCCCTGGCGCCGCTGCACCGCGCCCACCCCATCCGCCGGCTGACGGCCGCGACCTATCAGGCGGCCTCCGGCGCCGGCGCCGCGGCGATGGAGGAGCTGCGCGAGGCCACCGCCGCCTATCTCCGGGGCGAGAGCTTCGAGCCCAAGGTCCTGCCGCACCCCTACGCCTTCAACCTGTTCAGCCACAACGCCGAGATGGACCCGGAGAGTGGCTATAATGGCGAGGAGACCAAGGTGGTGGCGGAGACCCGCCGGATCCTCGGCGCGCCCGAGCTGCCGATCGGCATCACCTGCATCCGCGTGCCCGTGCTGCGCGCGCATGCCATGGCGCTGACCGTGGAGTTCGACGAGGTGGTGACGCCGGAGGAGGCGCGCGAACTGCTGGCCGCCGCCCCGGGCCTGCGCCTGGTGGACGACCGCGCCGCCAACCACTTCCCGATGCCCTCCGAGGCCTCGGGCCAGGACGATGTGCTGGTGGGTCGCATCCGCCGCGACGTCGGCGACCCCTCGGGCCGTTCGCTCGCCCTGTTCGTGGCCGGCGACCAGTTGCTGAAGGGCGCGGCGCTGAACGCGGTGCAGATCGCGGAACTGCTGCTGAAGCGGTAGGCGGGCAGGGGAGGGGGCTCGCGCCCCCTTCCGGCCTCCGGCCTGCTTACTTCCGCAATTCCATCCCGATCGGCCCCTCGCGCTCGCCGCGCGCGAACTGGTCCACCATGGCATTGCCGGTCTGGCCCAGCGTCGCGGCGGGGCCGGTCCAGACGATGCGGCCCTTGTGGATCATCGCCGCCGTGTCGCCGATGCGCCGTGCGCTGGCCATGTCGTGGGTGATGGAGACGGCGGTCGCGCCCAGCTTCTTCACGGTGTCCACGATCAGCCCGTCGATCACGGCGCCCATGATCGGGTCGAGGCCGGTGGTCGGCTCGTCGAAGAAGATGATGTCCGGCCGCGCCGCGATGGCGCGCGCCAGGCCGACGCGCTTCTGCATGCCCCCCGAGAGCTCGGCGGGCGAGAGATCGCCGACGCTGCCGTCCAGCCCGACCTGGGCCAGGATCTCCGCCGCCTTGCCGCGGGCCTCGGCCCGGGTGACGCGCTTCTGCGCCAGCAGCTTGAAGCAGACATTCTCCCAGACCGGCAGGCTGTCGAACAGCGCCGCGTTCTGGAACAGCATGCCGATGCGGTCGTTCAGCGCCTCGCGCTCGCGCCGGGGCATGGTCAGGACATCGTGCCCGTCGATCTCGATCGAGCCGGAATCCGGCGTGATCAGGCCGAGGATGCACTTGATGGTGACGGACTTGCCGGAGCCCGAGCCGCCCAGGATCACCATGCTCTGCCCGGCCCCGACATCGAGATCGACGCCGTCCAGCACCTTCTTGGCGCCGAAGCTCTTGGTCAGGCCGCGCAGGCGGATTTTCGGGGTGCTGCTCATGCGCCGAAGAACAGGGCGGTCAGGACATAGTCCAGCGCCAGGATGAGGATGGAGGAGGAGACCACGGCCGAGGTGGTGGCTGCGCCGACGCCCTGCGCGCCGCCCTTGCTGCGATAGCCGCTGTAGCAGCCCATCAGCGTGATGATGAAGCCGAAGACCGCCGCCTTCACCAGGCCGGAGATGACATCCATCGGCTCCAGGAAGTTCAGCGTCGAGGTCAGATAGGAGGTCGAGGTGAAGCCGAGCTGGGTGGTGCCGATGAGCCAGCCGCCCATGACACCGAGGATATCGGCGATCACCACCAGCAGCGGCATGGCCAGCGTGCCCGCCAGCAGGCGGGGCGCCACCAGGTACTTCATCGGGTTGGTCGAGAGCGTGGTCAGCGCGTCGATCTGGTCGGTGACGCGCATGGTGCCGATCTCGGCGGCGAAGGCGGCGCCGATGCGGCCCGCCACCATCAGCCCGGCCAGCACCGGCCCCAGTTCCCGGGTGATGGAGATCACCACCACATTGGCGATGGCGCTCTCGGCGCCGAAGCGCGAGAAGCCCGAATAGGACTGCAGCGCCAGCACCATGCCGGTGAAGACCGCCGTCAGCGAGACCACCGGCAGGGAGAAATAGGCGATCTCGACGAAGGCGCGGCCGATCAGATGGGGATAGAAGGGCGGCCGCACGATATGCGACACGCCGTTCATCGCGAAGAGCACGATGCCGCCCACCGTACGGAGGGCCTCCAGGACGCCGCGTCCGATCGCGGCGAGGAAATCCAGGACGAGGGTCAAGTTCGGGGGCGCCAGTTCATGCCGGGATGTAGCGCCGCTGGTAGCGGGCGCCGATGGCGGTAAGGATCTCGTAGCCGATGGTCCCGGCACGCGCGGCGACATCGTCCGGCGTCTGCGCCGCGCCGATCAGCTCGATGCGGTCGCCGGGCGCGACATCCAGGCCGGTGACGTCGAAGGTGGCGAGGTCCATGGAGACGCGGCCTACCAGCGGGACGGGGTGTCCGTCCAGGCTGCCGATGGCCTGACCTGAAAGGCTGCGGGGATAGCCATCGGCATAGCCCACGGCGACGGTGGCGATCCGACTCGGGCGTGGCGCCCGCCAGGAGGCGCTGTAGCCCACGGTCGCGCCTTCCGGTACCTCGCGCACCTGCAGGACGGGCGCGGTGAGCCGCACCGCCTGCCGCATCGGGTTGGGGCGGCCCGGAGTGGGGTTGATGCCGTAGAGCGCGCAGCCGGGGCGCGCCAGGTCGGAGGCGAAGTCCTCGCCCAGGAACAGGCCGGCGGAATTGGCGAAGCTGCGCGGAACGCCGGGAAGCGCCGCGCAGCCGGCGGCGAAGCGGCGCGCCTGCTCGGCGTTCAGCGGATGGTCCGGCTCGTCGGCGCAGGCGAGGTGGGTCATGACGTAGCGCAGCCCCAGCCCCGAGAGATCCCCCGCCCCCGCCAGCCCGGCGGCGTCCAGCCCGAGCCGCTCCATCCCGGTATCGAGGTGCAGGATGGCGCCGGTCGTGCCGGCAGCCCGGTGGGCCGCGACATCCTGCGGCGTGTTCAGCACCGGGGTCAGCGCGGCCCCCTGGTCGGCGCCCGGCGCGAAGCCACCCAGCACCGCGATCATCGGCCCATGGCTCAGCACGCGCCGCAGGGCGATGCCCTCCGAGAGATGGGCGACGAAGAAGTACCAGCAGCTGGCGGCCGCCAGGGCCCTGGCCACCGGCCCGGCGCCGAGGCCATAGGCATCGGCCTTGACCACCGCGGCCACGGCGCCATCCACATGCCGCTCACAGAGCGACTGCCAGTTGCCGACGATGGCGCCGAGATCGACCTCCAGAAGCCCGGCGCGCTCGCCGGGGTCAGTAGCCGTCATGCGCGCCGCCATGGTGGATGTCGAGGTCGCCGAAGCGGGTGAACTCGGCCTCGAAGAAGAGGGGGATGGTGCCGGTCGGACCGTGCCGCTGCTTGGCCACGATCAGGTCGGCGCGGTTGTAGGCCTTCTCCATCCGCTCCTTCCAGGCCGCCAGGGCATTCTCGTACTTCTCCCCATTGTCGAAGCCGGCCGCCTTGGGTTCCTGCATCTTCAGATAGTAGTCGTCGCGGTAGACGAACATCACCATGTCGGCATCCTGCTCGATCGAGCCCGATTCGCGCAGGTCGGCGAGCTGCGGCCGCTTGTCCTCGCGGTTCTCCACCTGGCGGGACAGCTGCGAGAGGGCGATCACGGGCACCGCCAGCTCCTTGGCGATGGCCTTCAGCCCCTGCGTGATCTGGCTGATCTCCTGCACCCGGTTCTCGGGGCGGGAGCCGGCGGCCGGGCGCATGAGCTGCAGGTAGTCGACCACGATCAGGTCCAGGCCGCGCGTGCGCTTGATGCGCCGGCAGCGGGTGCGCAGCGCCGAGATGGTGATGGCCGGCGTGTCGTCGATGAAGAGCGGCAGGCGGGCCAGCTCACGGCTGACCTCGACGAAGCGGTCGAAGTCGCGCTGCTGGATCTCGCCGCGGCGGATGCGGTCGCCCGAGACCCGCGCCTCCTCCGAGAGCAGGCGGGTGGCGAGCTGGTCGGCGCTCATTTCCAGCGAGAAGATGGCGCAGCCGCCCTTGGGCACGGCGCCGGGCCCGTGCTCGTCCTCGGCGGCGCGCAGGAGGGACTTGGCGGCGCCGAAGGCGATCTTGGTGGCCAGCGCCGTCTTGCCCATGCCCGGGCGGCCGGCGAGGATGACGAGGTCAGAGGGGTGCAGCCCGCCCGTCTTGGCGTCGAGGTCGCGCAGGCCCGAGGGCAGGCCGGAGACGCCGCCGCCGCTGGTGAAGGCCTTCTCCGCCATGGTGACGGCCTCGGTCAGCGCCCGGCCGAAGGTGACGAAGCCGCCCTCCGAGCCGCCATCCTTGGCGAGGTCGAAGAGCGCCTGCTCGGCCGCTTCCAGCTGCTCCTTGGCGCCCAGCTCGGCCTCGGCGCCGAAGGCGCGGTTCACCACCGTCTCGCCCAGGTCGATGAGCTGCCGCCGCAGCCAGGCGTCATGGATGACGCGGCCATATTCGCCGGCATTGATGATGCCGACCATGGCGGTCAGCAGCTCGGCCAGATAGGCGCTCCCGCCCACCTCCTGCAGCACGCCGGAATGCTCGAACTCGGCGCGCAGCGTCACCGCGTCGGCGAGCTGGCCCGCCTCGATCCGGCGTTGGATGGCGGCGTAGATGCGGCCATGCACGGCATGGGCGAAATGCTCGGGCGCCAGGAACTCGGAAACCCGCTCATAGGCCTTGTTGTTGGCCAGCAGCGCTCCCAGCAGCGCCTGCTCGGCCTGCGCATTCGCCGGGGGCTGCCGCTGCGACAGGCCGATCAGCCCGTCTCCGGGAGGGGGAACGCTGTTCATCCCCCCTACTTAGCCCGAGAGGCCGCCGGGGTGGAAACCGGGGGCTGTGGATAACGGGGATGTTCCGGATTGGGAATTGTGCCGCCGGCCCGGCACACCGCCCGGCGGCCGCCCCTCAGGGCCGCGGGCGGCAGGCCATCTCGCCGCCGGTCCGTCCCTGCGCCTGCGCGCTCTCCGCCGCCGCCCGCTCGGCCGCCTGCATGTAGTCCCGCGTCAGCGGCAGCGTCTCGGGCGAGCGGGTGAGCTGCAACTGCCAGTTCATATGCCCCATGCGCCGGAAGGCCAGCTCGGAGCCGATCAGGTAGAATTCGAACATGCGGCAGAAGCGTTCGTCATAGAGGCTCTGGATGGCGTCCCGGTTGGCGGCGAAGCGGCGGCGCCAATGCGCCAGGGTCTGCGCGTAGTGCAGCCGCAGGATCTCGATATCGGTCGTCCAGAGGCCGGACTTCTCGACATGCGGCAGCACCTCGGAGAGGGCCGGGGAGTAGCCGCCCGGAAAGATGTACTTGGCGATCCAGGGGTTGGTGCTGCCCGGCCCGTCGCTGCGGCCGATGGCGTGGATCAGCGCCACCCCGTCCGGCTTCAGGGCCGCGCGCAGGCTGCGGAAGAAGCGGCGGTAATGATCCACGCCGACATGCTCGAACATGCCGACCGAGACGATCCGGTCCACCGGCTCGCGCCAGTCGCGGTAGTCCATCAGCTCGAAGCGCACGCGATCGGCCAGGCCGGCCTCGGCGGCGCGGCCGCGGGCCACCTCCAGCTGCTCGGTGGAGAGGGTGATGCCGGTGACGCGGACGCCATGCTCCCGCGCCAGGTGCAGGGCCATGCCCCCCCATCCGCAGCCGATGTCGAGGACATGGAGGTCGGGATGGTCGAGCTTCAGCTTGGCGGCGATGTGCCGCTTCTTCAGCAGCTGCGCCTCCTCCAGGGACTCCTCGCCGGTCGGGAAATAGGCGCAGGAGTACTGCCGGTCGCGGTCCAGGAAGAGGGCGTAGAGGCGTCCGTTCAGGTCGTAGTGATGGGCGACGTTGCGGCGCGCGCGCCCCGCCGGGTTCAGCTGGTCGAAGCGGCGGCGCAGCCAGCGCAGCTTCTCCATCACCCGCTCCCCCGGGTGCCCGGCTTCCATCAGGTTGAGGACCAGCAGGTCCATCACCTCGTAGAGCGTGCTGCCGACCGGGCGGATCTCGCCGTTCATGTAGCCTTCGCCGAAGGCCAGGCCCGGATTGGTCACCAGCCGCCACTCGGCGCGCCGGCTGCGGATCTCGAAGGCGGCGGAAGGCCCGTCCTGGCCACCGTAGCGGCGTTCCACGCCGTCCGGGTAGCGAACGGTCAGCCGCCCGTGACGGATCATACGGGACAGCACACGATCAAACGGCATGTCTGGGCCCTCGCTGCTCACCACGATCCCGCATGTTGGGGAAAGGTCGCGAGGGCTGTCCAGTCACGCGGGGGCGAGGCCGATGGCCCCCCAAATCATGCCGGCCCACCGGAGGATGCCGCCGGCGGACCTCCGCGACGACAAAAGGGGGAGCGCCTGTCCGGCACTCCCCCCTCTCGACGCGTCCGTGGCCTCGGTGGAGGCCGGAGCCGGTCTTAGTCTTCGCTGGCGGCGCCCAGCTCGGACAGCTCGGCGGCCAGCTCGGCCTCCAGGCTCTCCTCCTCGGCCTGCTGCTCGGCGCGAAGATCCTCGCCGCGCGCCTGCTTCTCGGCCTCTTCCGGGGAACGGGCGACGTTCACCGTCACGAACAGATCCACCTCCGGATGCAGCGCGACGCGAACCTGGGTCAGGCCCACGGTCTTGATCGGCTGCTCCAGCAACACCTGGTTGCGGAAGATGGTCAGGCCGGCTTCCCGGCAGGCCTCGGCGATGTCGCGGCCGGACACGGAGCCATAGAGGCCGCCGGCCTCGCCCGCCTGGCGGATAATGACGACCGTGAGGCCGTCCATCCGCTCGGCGATGCGCTCGGCTTCCTCGCGGCGCTTCAGGTTCTGGGCTTCCAGCTGAACGCGCTCGCGCTCGAACCGGGCCAGATTGTCCTTGTTGGCGCGGATCGCCTTGCCCTGCGGGAGCAGGAAGTTGCGGGCATAGCCAGGGCGGACCTTCACCAGCTCGCCCATCTGGCCGAGCTTGTCGACCCGCTGCATCAGGATGACTTCGATCATCGGTGTAACCCCGATCTCACATGTTGGCGGGCGGGTTGCGGCGCCCGTACTGTTCGAGGAGGCCGAGCGCCACGAGGATCACGGCGCCCGGCAGGCTGAAGACGAGAATCAGGACATAGAGCAGGATCAGCACCGGCAGCCGGCCGCTGAAGGAGGCCAGCCGCGTGTGCATCGCGGCCAGCCCCTGCAGCAGCAGCGGCACCGAGAGCACCAGGCAGAGCGACAGCGGCAGCATGGCGCCGGCCTCGTCGGCCACCAGCCAGGCCAGTCCGGCCAGGGCCGGCAGGGCCGGATACCAGCCGGGCAACCGGCCCGACCGCCAGCGCGGCGCCGGCGCCAGGGCCAGGCCGCGGCGCTGCAGGAAGCCCTGCGCGCCGGCCGCGTTGGCCAGCAGCGCCAGCCCGACCCAAAGCGCCAGCGCCCCGGGCATGAGGCGGACGATCTGCTCGACCATCGGCTCCGACACCCCGCCGCCCATGCGCTCCAGGCCGTCGCGGACGGCCTCGTGCAGCACCGCCTCCAGCCCGCCATGCTCCCCCGCCGCGAGGCTCGCGGCCAGGGTCACGAAGGCCGGCCAGAGGCCCAGCAGCGCCAGCGGTGCCGTCAGCACGAGGCGCGGCCCGGGCCGCAGGCCGAGGGCCACCAGCATCCAGGCCGGCAGGGCATAGAGCACCAGCCAGAGCAGAAGGGCGACCCAGCCCGGCCCGGCCAGCAGCAGCGCCGCGCCGCCCACCGGAATGGCGAGGGTCGTGGCGATGCCGCCGAAGCCGAGCCCGGCCAGGAAGAGCGGCAGGGGAGAGAGCCAGAACAGGCCGAGCCCTCCCGGAAGGCCGCGCAGCGCCCAGAGCGTGGCCAGCGCCGAGACGAGCCCCGCCGCCGCCCCCGCCAGCAGGCGGGGATCGTCGATCAGACCGGTGGGAAAATTCCCTCGGGGGTGTCCCGCTGCCACGGCTGTGCCTGCCTCAGAGATCCTGAATCCCGTCCGCTGCCGTCAGTCGTTGATGACGTAGGGCAGCAGCGCCAGGAAGCGCGCGCGCTTGATGGCATTGGCCAGCTCGCGCTGCTTCTTCCCCGACACGGCGGTGATCCGGGACGGGACGATCTTGCCCCGCTCGCTCAGGAAGCGGGAGAGCAGGCGCACGTCCTTGTAGTCGATCTTCGGCGCGTTCGGGCCGGAGAAGGGGCAGGACTTGCGGCGGCGATAGAAGGGCCGGCGGGCGCCCACGGCGGGGCGACGGGCGGCGATGTTCGGTTCGCTGGTGTCGGACATGATGGATTACTCCTCGCCGCCGGTGTTCTCGGAATCATCGCGCGAGCGGGCGCGATACTCCTCACGGTCGTCGTTGCGCTCACGCGTGCGGCCGGAGGAGAAGCGCCCCGCCGGCGGGCGCGGGCCACGGAAGCCGCGGTCGCGCTCGCGGTCGTCGCCGCGCTTGGCCAGGATGGCGGAGGGCGCCTCGTCGATCGTCTCGACGCGCAGCGTCATGTGGCGCAGCACGTCCTCATTCAGGCCGAGCTGGCGGGCCACTTCCTGCTCGGCGGCCGCCGGGCAGTCGAGGCCGAGGAGCATGTAGTGCCCCTTGCGGTTCTTCTTGATGCGGTAGGCCAGGCCCCGAAGGCCCCAGTACTCGCGCTTCTTGACCTCGCCACCCGCCTCGGTGACGACGCCCGCGACCTGGTCGGTGATGGCCTCGACCTGCTGCTGCGTCAGGTCGTTTCGTGCGATCAGCACGGTCTCATACAACGGCATGGGATCTCCCTGTGGCTGTCTCAGCCCAAGCCTGCTCCGGCCCATGCCGGAGAGCGCAAACGGGCATAGCCGGGCGCGATGCCTCCGCGCCCGGCAGGGTGGCGCTGCGTAAACCATAATTGCCCCGCCGCGTAAACCGCCTTATCCACAGGGCGCGCCGGCCATGCCGTGGCCGCGGGGCTTCGCCGTCATCGCGGGAGCGCGGGCGGGCAGGGCCCTCCCAGGGGGGCTCGGGATGACATCCCGATGACGCTCGATTGTTGACACCGGGGGGCAGCGCCATTACCCCGCCCGGCTCCACACAGGGATTGTCGCCGGATCCGGCCTGCCGGCCGGCTGTCAGCGCAGAGGAAAGCCGACACCGCCATGCCGATCGCCTTCGTCTTTCCCGGCCAGGGCAGCCAGGCGCCCGGCATGGGCCGCGAGCTGGCCCAGGCCTTCGCCCCCGCCCGCGAGGTCTTCGAGGCGGTGGACGAGACGCTGCGGCAGAACCTCTCCCGCCTGATGTTCGAGGGGCCGGCCGAGGAGCTGACCCTAACCGCCAACGCGCAGCCGGCGCTGATGGCCGTCAGCCTGGCGGTCATGCGCGTGCTGGAGCAGGAGGGCGGCTTCGACCTGAAGTCGCAGGTGGCCCTGGTCGCCGGACATTCGCTCGGCGAATACAGCGCGCTCGCCGCGGCGCAGAGCCTCGACGTGCCGACCGCCGCCCGCCTGCTGCGGCTGCGCGGCGAGGCCATGCAGAAGGCGGTGCCGGCCGGCCTCGGCGCCATGGCGGCGCTGCTCGGCGCCGAGATGGCCCAGGCCCAGGCGATCTGCGAACGCGCCGCCGAGGGGCCGGAGGGCACCGAGGTGGTCGAGGCGGCCAACGACAATGGCGGCGGCCAGGTGGTGATCTCCGGCCATCGCGGCGCCGTGGAGCGGGCCGTCGCCCTCGCCAAGGCCGAGGGCATCAAGCGTGCCATGCTGCTGCCCGTCTCGGCGCCCTTCCATTCCGCCCTGATGGCGCCCGCCGCCGACGCCATGGCCGAGGCGCTGGCCCTGGCCGAGCTGCGCCCACCGCTGGTGCCGGTGGTGGCCAATGTCACCGCCGCGAAGGCGACGGACCCGGCCGAGATCCGCGAATTGCTTGTCCGGCAGGTGACCGGCACGGTGCGCTGGCGGGAATGCGTGGGCACCATGGTCGAGCTGGGCTGCGACCGATTCGTCGAGATCGGCGCCGGCAAGGTGCTGACCGGCCTGATGCGTCGCCTGGCGCCGGAGGCCGCGGCCCTGTCGGTGGGCACGCCCGCCGAGATCGAAGCCTTCCTCAAGACGTTGTGAGGCGATGAGCGGCATGTTCGGACTGGATGGAAAGGTGGCGCTGGTGACCGGCGCCACGGGCGGCATCGGCGCCGCAATCGCCCGCGCGCTCCATGCGCAGGGCGCGAAGGTGGCGCTCTCGGGCACGCGTGAGGCGGTGCTGCGCGAGCTGGCCGACGAGCTGGGCGAGGGCGCGCTGGTGGCGCCGGCCAATCTGTCCGACCCCGCCGCGCCGCAGGCGCTGATCGAGAAGGTCGAGGCGGAGCTCGGGCGGCTCGACATCCTGGTCAACAATGCCGGCTTCACCCGGGACGGCCTGGCCATGCGGATGTCCGACCAGGACTGGTCGGACGTGCTGGAGGTCGATCTGGCGGCGCCGTTCCGGCTGGCGCGCGCCTCGCTGCGCGGCATGATGAAGCGTCGCTCGGGCCGGATCGTCTCGATCGCCTCGATCGTCGGCGTCACCGGCAATCCCGGCCAGGCGAACTATGCGGCCGCCAAGGCCGGGCTGATCGGCATGAGCAAGTCGCTGGCCCAGGAAGTGGCCAGCCGTGGCATCACGGTGAATGTCGTGGCGCCCGGCTTCGTGCGCACCCCGATGACCGATGCGCTCAACGAGCAGCAGAAGGCCCGGCTGATGGAGCGGATTCCGCTGGGCCGCATGGGCGAGGCCACTGATATCGCGGCCGCGGTTGCCTATCTGGCATCCGATGCCGCCGGCTGGGTCACCGGCGCCACCCTGCACGTGAACGGCGGGATGGCGATGACCTGAAACGGAACGGCCGGGAAATCTGTTCCCCGGCTTGCTTCCATGTTAATGCCGCGCAGGTCGACGACGGGGGCGGTCCCCGTCCGGAATGCCGGCAGCGTCTGCAAGCAGGAGAGACTCGGGCGATGAGCGATACCGCCGAGAAGGTGAAGAAGATCGTTGTCGAGCACCTCGGCGTCGAGGAAGCCAAGGTCACGTCCGAGGCGTCGTTCATCGACGACCTGGGGGCCGACAGCCTCGACACCGTCGAGCTGGTGATGGCCTTCGAGGAGGCCTTTGGCGTCGAGATTCCCGACGACGCGGCCGAGAAGATCACGACCGTCAAGGACGCGATCGACTATATCGAGGCGCAGAAGGCCGCCTGAGGGCCTTCCATCCGCGCCGCGCAAGTAGACGTCTGGGGGAGATAACGCGTGTTCGGTTCTCTGACGACGCCGCGACGCGTCGTCGTCACCGGGATGGGCATTGCATGCCCGCTCGGCGTCGGCGTCGATCATGTGTGGCGGCGGATGCTCGCCAGCGAGAGCGGCATCGGCCCGATCAGCCTCTTCGATGCCAAGGACCTGCCGGCGCGTATCGCCGGCGAGGTTCCGGCTGGCGCCAAGACCGAGGGAAAGCTCGACTTCAACGAGTGGGTCCCGGTCAAGGACCAGAAGAAGATGGACCGCTTCATCCAGCTCGCCCTCGTGGCGGCGACGGAGGCGGTCGAGGATTCGGGATGGATGCCCGAGGGTGAGGCGGATCGGAACGCCACCGGCGTGATGATCGGCTCCGGCATCGGCGGCCTGCCCGCCATCGCCGAGAACGCCCTGCTGGTCGGGGCCGGCAAGGCCCGCCGCCTGTCGCCCTTCTTCATTCCCTCGGCGCTGATCAACCTGGCCTCCGGCCATGTCTCGATCAAATACGGCTTCAAGGGACCGAACCACGCCGTGGTCACGGCCTGCGCCACCGGCGTGCACGCGCTGGGCGACGCGGCACGGCTGATCGCATTGGGCGATGCCGATGTCATGGTCGCCGGCGGCACCGAGGCGGCGATCAGCGATATCGGCATGGCCGGCTTCTGCGCCGCCCGTGCCCTCTCGACCGGCTACAACGACACGCCGCAGGAGGCCTCGCGCCCCTGGGACGAAGGTCGCGACGGCTTCGTCATGGGCGAGGGCGCCGGTATCCTGGTGCTCGAGGAGTACGAGCACGCCAGGAAGCGCGGCGCCAAGATCTACGCCGAGGTCCTGGGCTACGGCATGTCGGGCGATGCCTATCACATCACCGCCCCGGCCGAGGGCCATGAAGGCGCCTTCCGGGCCATGAAGGCGGCGTTGCGCGACGCCGGCGTCACCCCGGAGCAGATCCAGTACGTCAATGCCCACGGCACCTCGACGCCGTTGGGCGACGACCTGGAGCTGGAAGCGGTCGAGCGGCTTTTCGGCGAGGCCGCGCGTGGCCTCGCCATGTCCTCCACCAAGTCGGCGATCGGGCATCTGCTCGGCGCCGCCGGCGCCGTGGAAGGGGTCTTCTCCATCCTCGCCATCCGGGACGGGGTGGCGCCGCCCACCCTCAACCTGCGCAAGCCCTCGCGGGAGAGCGTGATCGACCGGGTGGCGCTGCAGCCGCAGGAGCGGCCGATCGACGTGGCGCTGTCGAACAGCTTCGGCTTCGGCGGCACCAATGCCAGCATCCTGTTCCGCAAGGCGGGCTGAGGCACTTCCGGCCGGGCGGCAGGTTCTTCCCCTCCGCCCGGCCAGCCCCATCTGAGCATCAGGTGGGTGAAGGGCTCGCGGCCCTGGCTCAGCCTCCTTCCCCGCTTGCCGACGAGGAGGGCCGATCTTGCGCAAGTTCTGGATGTTCCTGCTGACCCTATTTCTTCTCCTGGTCGTGGCCGGCGCCGGAACGGCCTGGTGGGGCTGGCGCAGCTGGTCGGCGCCGGGCCCGCTGGCGCAGGCGACGCCGGTGGTGGTCGAACGCGGCGGCGGTGTCCAGACCATCGGCGCGACCCTGGCCGAGCGAGGAGTGATCCGTGATCCGCGCCTCTTCGCCGCGGCCGTCTGGCTGACGCGGGAGGAGGGGCCGCTGCGGGCCGGCGAGTTCCTCTTTCCCGCCCAGGGTTCGCTGCGCGACGTGCTGGCCGTGCTCCGCACCGCGCGCCCCGTGCAGCGCCGTCTGACTCTGCCGGAAGGTCTGACCGCCCGGCAGATGGCGGCGATCCTGCAGCAGGCGGAGGGCCTGTATGGCGACCTGCCGACCATCGACGAGGGCGAGCTGCTGCCGGAGACCTATGCCTATAGCTGGGGCGACAACCGCGCCGGCGTGGTGCGGCGTGCCGCCGCCGCCATGCGCGAGGCGCTGGACCGGTTGTGGAAGGAGCGGGCCCCGGATCTTCCCCTGGCCAGCCCGCGAGAGGCGCTGGTGCTGGCCTCCATCGTCGAGCGGGAGACCGGGATGCCGGAGGAGCGGGGGCGGGTGGCGGCGGTCTTCATCAATCGCCTCCGCCGCAACATGCCCCTGCAATCGGACCCGACGGTGGCCTATGCCGCGGCCGACGGCGCCGTGCTGGACCGGGCGCTGACCCGGGCCGACCTGGACCGCGAGCATCCGTTCAACACCTACCGCAACCGCGGGCTGCCGCCCGGGCCGATCGCCAGCCCCGGAATCGAGTCGCTGCGCGCGGTGCTGCGGCCCGACAGCACCGACGACCTCTACTTCGTGGCCGACGGCACCGGCGGCCATGCCTTCGCCCGGACCCTCGAGGAGCACAACCGCAACGTCGCCCGGTGGCGCGCCATCGAGCGACGCAGGGCCACGCCCTAGGCCGGCTGTTCAGCCTCGTCCCACCGGCTTGGCGGGCAGGCGGGCGGCGATGGCGGCGCGCAGCGCCATGGGCAGGGCGCCGGCCAGGCGGGCCATGGCATAGGTCGGCCAGGGGAAGGCGATTCGCGCCCGGCCGGCCTCGATGCCCCGCAGGACGCGCCGCGCCGCCGCCTCCGGTGTCAGCAGGAAGGGCATCGGGAAGTCGTTCACCGCCGTCATCGGGGTGCGGATATAGCCCGGGCAGACGGCGTGGATGCGCAGCCCCCGGTAACGCTCGGTCGCGTCATGCGCCTCGGCCCAGCGCTGCACGGCGGCCTTGCTGGCGCAGTAGGCGGCGGCGCCCGGCGTGGCGACGAAAGCGGCGACCGAGGCGATGACCGCCACCCGGCCGCGGATGCCGTCGGCGCCCGGCGGCTGCGCCGCCATCCTGTCCAGGGCGGGCAGGGCGGTGTTCAGCACACCGGTGACGTTCGTCGCGAAGATCGCCCGGGTCTGCCCGGACGGTTCCGCCACCCCGCCGGTGCCGCCGGAGACGCCGGCATTGGCGACCAGCAGGTCCAGCCGATCCATCCCCTCCACCCAACGGGCCGCCGACCCGGCATCGCGCACATCGAGCGTGGTCTCGCGCACCTGGGCTCCGGCGGCGCGGCAGCGGTTGGCCGCGCCGGCGAGGCGGGCCTCGTCCCGTCCCGTCAGATGCAGCGTCACGCCGGGCCGGGCACAGCCCAGGGCCAGAGCCAGGCCAAGGCCGGAGGAGGCGCCGGTGATGGCGATCGTCGTCCAGTCTCGGCGCGCCATGTCTTGCATCCTGTGCCGGAGGGGAAGAGAAGGCCGGTCATGGCCATTTCGTCGATGACCGGCTTCGCCCGGCAGTCGGGAGCCCTGCCGGACGGTACGGGTTTCGTGTGGGAACTGCGCAGCGTCAACGGGCGCGGGCTGGATCTGCGCCTGCGCCTGCCGCCCGGGCTGGATCCTCTGGAGGCACCGCTGCGCGAGGCCGTGGGGGTGCGCTTCAAGCGGGGCAACATCTCCGCCACGCTGTCCCTGAAGAGGGAGGAGCAGCGGCCCCGCCTGACGCCGGATCCGGTGGCGCTGGAGCAGGCCATCCTGCTCGTCCTGGCGGTGGCCGCGCGCATCCCCGGCTGCCCGCCGCCGCGCGCCGAGGCGGTGCTGGCCCTGCCGGGCGTGCTGCGGGCCGAAGCGGCCGATCCCGCCGCGGGCGAGGAGGAGGCCCGGCGAGCCGTGCTCTCCCGGGCCTTCGCCCTGGCGCTCGACGATCTGGCGGCCGCCCGCCGGGGGGAGGGGGAGAAGCTCGCCGCCATCCTCGCCACCCTGCTCGACGAGATCGCCGCCCTGCGCGAGGTGGCGCTGGGCGAGGCCGCCGCCCAGCCCGCAGCGCACCGGGCCCGGCTGCGGGCGGCGCTGGCCGAGATGCTGGAAGGCGAGCGCCGGGTGCCGGAGGAACGGCTGGCGGCGGAAGTGGCGTTGCTGGCGCAGAAATCCGACGTGCGGGAGGAGCTGGACCGGCTCGGCGCGCATCTGGCCGCAGCCCGCGCCCTGCTCGCGGAACCCGGGCCGGTGGGCCGCAGGCTGGAGTTCCTGACCCAGGAGTTCGGCCGCGAATCGAACACGCTGGGGGCCAAGTCGGCCAGCCTGGGGCTGACCCGCATCGCCCTGGACCTGAAGGCCGCGCTGGAGCGGCTGCGCGAGCAGGCGGCGAACGTCGAATGAACCGGATCTCCCGCCGGGGCCTCTGCCTCGTCCTCGCCGCGCCCTCGGGGGCCGGCAAATCCTCGGTCAGCCGGGCGCTGCTGGAGCGGGAGAAGGATCTCCGCCTCTCCGTCAGCGCCACCACGCGGGCGCCGCGCCCGGGCGAGCAGGAGGGGGTCCATTACTTCTTCCGCAGCATGGCGGAGTTCGAGGCCATGGAGGCATCCGGCGCGCTGCTGGAATCGGCCCGGGTCTTCGGCCGCCGCTACGGCACGCCGCGCGCCCCGGTGGAAGAGGCGCTGGCGGCCGGGCGGGACGTGCTCTTCGACATCGACTGGCAGGGCCACCGCCTGCTGCGCGCGGCTTTGCCGGCGGATGTGGTTAGCCTGTTCCTGCTGCCGCCGAGCCTGGCGGAGCTGGAACGCCGGCTGCACGGGCGGGGTCAGGATTCGCCGGAGGAGATCGCCCGCCGCATGCAGGCGGCGCGGGACGAGATCAGCCACTGGGCGGATTTCGACCATGTGCTCGTGAACAACGACTTCCACGAGACGGTGGCGGAGGCGCGGTCGATCCTGCATGCGGCGCGCTGCGCCCGCGGCCGCCAGCCTTGGCTGCCCGCCTTCATCGACGAACTGCTGAAGCCCTGACGATGGGCGGGCCCGTCATGCTGCTGCATGTCCTGGGGCCGATCTTCGCCCTGATCGGCCTCGGCTATCTCTTCGCCCGGCGGCGCTGGGTGAGCGAGGAAGGGCTGCGCGGCCTCAACGAATTCGCCTTCAAGCTGGCCATGCCGGCCCTGCTCTTCGCCGGCGCCACCTCGCCCCATTCCGGCGGCGGGGTGGTGGCGGTGGCGTTCTTCGCCGGCTGTCTGACGACCTATGGCCTGGCCCTGCTGCTGGGGTGGCGGCTGCTGCGGCTGCGGCTCTCCGAGGCCGGCTCCTTCGCCCTCAACTGCAGCTTCGGCAATACCAACATGATCGGCATCCCGGTCATCCTGGCGGTCTTCGGCCAGAGCGGGCTGGCGCTGCTGCTGGGCATCCTGGCCCTGCATTCGCTGATCCTGTTGCCGCTGGCCACGGTGGTGGCCGAGCTCGCGCACAGCAGCCAGGCCTCGATGACGCGGATCCTGAAGCCGACGCTGCTCGCCGTGCTGCGCAACCCGATCGTGCTGGCGGTGCTGCTCGGCCTGCTGGTCACGCTGGCCGGCATTCCGGTGCCGGCCACCGCGCGCCGCTTCCTCGACCTGGTGGGGCAGGCGGGGCCGCCCGTGGCGCTGTTCACCCTGGGCGCCAGCCTGCTCTCCTTCAATGCCCGGCGCGACTGGCCCGAGGCGCTGATGGGCTGCGGCCTCAAGCTGGCCTTCATGCCGGGGCTGGTCTGGGGTGCCGGGCTGGCGCTCGGGCTGGGGGGGGAGGCGCTGGCCGTGGCGGTGCTCACCGCCGCCATGCCGACCGGCGCCAATGCCTTCTTCCTAGCGCGGCGCTACATGAGCGGTGCCGAGCGCTCCGGCGCCACGGTGTTGATCGCGACGCTGCTCTCCACCGTGACGCTCTCGGCGCTGCTCCTGCTCCTGACGTGAGCGGGGAATCGGCCGGTTTTCTTCTCAGTGCAGGTTGAACTGGCCCTCGGCGTACCGAAATTCGGCGGGCCGGGTCAGGGCGCTCGACGCTACCCGCACGGAGTGCAGCGGACCATGGATCTCCCGCTGCCAGAAGGCCAGGAAGCGGTGGAGCTCCGGGAAGCGGGGCGCATGATCCACCTTCTGCCAGACGAAGCTCTGCAGCAGGCCCGGATGATCGGGCAGGTGGTAGAGGATCTCGGCGGTGGTCAGGCGCCAATCCGGGATTCGGACGAAGCCTTCGATATCCCGCAGCAGCATGGGCGATCGTCTCCGTTCTGGTAGCCGGCCCGGCCTTCGGGCCGTTCTGTTCCCCTTTCGGGCCAGGAGAGCATGCCATGGCGTGACCAGCGGATGACAAGAAAAACCGTCTGGTTTCAGTGCCTTGGCACTCTTCGACAAAGAGTGCTGCCGAACGCTTGACGACCTCCGAGGAGCGCCCTAGATCGTCAGCACTCTCCGGGAGTGAGTGCTAACAGGCTCGCCGGCCGGAGAGGCAACCGTCGCTGAATGCGCCACAATAGGGCGTCAGGAGAGGGCCAATGAATTTCCGTCCTTTGCATGACCGCGTCGTCGTCCGCCGGCTGACCGCCGAGGAGAAGACCGCGGGGGGCATCATCATCCCCGACACCGCCAAGGAGAAGCCGCAGGAAGGCGAGATCGTCGCCGTCGGCTCCGGCGCGCGCAACGAGAAGGGTGACCTCGTCGCCCTCGACGTGAAGGTCGGCGACCGTGTCCTGTTCGGCAAGTGGTCCGGCACCGAGGTCAAGATCTCCGGCGAGGAGCTCCTGATCATGAAGGAATCCGACCTGATGGGCGTGATCGCGGCCTGAGCCTGCGGACCCCCGTTTCCCACGAACCGATCAGAACAGAGGTAGAGAATCATGGCTGCTAAGGACGTCAAGTTCGGCGCCGGTGCCCGCGAGCGGATGCTGCGCGGCGTCGATATCCTGGCCGATGCCGTCAAGGTGACGCTGGGCCCGAAGGGCCGCAACGTCGTCATCGACAAGTCCTTCGGCGCGCCGCGCATCACCAAGGACGGTGTGACGGTCGCCAAGGAAATCGAGCTGGCCGACAAGTTCGAGAACATGGGCGCGCAGATGGTGCGCGAAGTGGCCTCGAAGCAGAACGACCTGGCCGGTGACGGCACCACCACCGCGACCGTGCTGGCCCAGGCCATCGTCCGCGAGGGCGCCAAGGCCGTGGCCGCCGGCATGAACCCGATGGACCTGAAGCGTGGCGTCGACAAGGCGGTGGCCGTCGTCGTCGAGGAGCTGAAGGCCAAGACCAAGAAGATCACCACCTCCGGTGAGGTCGCCCAGGTCGGCACGCTGTCCGCCAACGGCGAGTCCGAGATCGGCGAGATGATCGCCCAGGCGATGGAGAAGGTCGGCAACGAGGGCGTGATCACGGTCGAGGAGGCCAAGGGCATCCAGACCGAGCTCGACGTCGTCGAGGGCATGCAGTTCGACCGCGGCTATGTCTCCCCGTACTTCATCACGAATGCGGAGAAGATGATCGCCGAGCTCGAGAACCCCTACATCCTGATCCACGAGAAGAAGCTGTCCCAGCTGCAGCCGATGCTGCCGCTGCTGGAGAGCGTCGTGCAGTCCGGCCGTCCGCTGGTGATCGTGGCCGAGGATGTCGAGGGCGAGGCCCTGGCCACCCTGGTCGTCAACAAGCTGCGCGGTGGCCTGAAGATCGCCGCCGTGAAGGCCCCGGGCTTCGGTGACCGCCGCAAGGCGATGCTCGAGGACATCGCGATCCTGACCGGTGGCCAGGTGATCTCCGAGGATCTCGGCATCAAGCTCGAGACCGTCACGCTCGACATGCTGGGTCAGGCCAAGACCATCCGCATCGAGAAGGAGAACACCACGATCGTCGATGGCGCCGGCGCCAAGGACGACATCCTGGGCCGCGTGGAGCAGATCAAGGCGCAGATCGAGGAGACCACCTCGGACTACGACCGCGAGAAGCTGCAGGAGCGCCTGGCGAAGCTGGCCGGTGGCGTCGCCGTCATCCGTGTCGGTGGCTCCACCGAGGTCGAGGTGAAGGAGCGCAAGGACCGCGTCGACGACGCGCTGCACGCGACCCGCGCCGCGGTCGAGGAAGGCATCGTGCCGGGTGGTGGCGTGGCCCTGCTGCGCGCCGCCGGCAAGCTCGCCGACCTGAAGGGCGACAACAACGACCAGCATGTCGGCATCGAGATCGTTCGCCGCGCCATCCAGGTGCCGCTGAAGCAGATCGCCGAGAATGCCGGCAAGGACGGCGCCGTGATCGCCGGTGAGGTCCTGCGCGACGGCACCTACGAGTACGGCTATGACGCCCAGCTCGACGAGTACAAGAACCTCGTCGACGCCGGCATCATCGACCCGACCAAGGTCGTCCGCACCGCCCTGCAGGACGCGGCCTCCATCGCCGCCCTGCTGATCACCACCGAGGCGATGATCGCCGAGCGTCCGGAGAAGAAGGCTCCGGCCGGCGCTCCGGGCGGCATGGGCGGCATGGGCGGCGACATGGACTTCTGATCCTCCGGGATCGAGGTCCGGCCCCCGGGCTGGAACAGCAGGAGGGGCGGCCGCAGGGCCGCCCCTTTTCGCATGCGCGGGGGCTAACGCGTTCGTTACGAAACGGCGCCGGTTTGCGTTGACAGGGCGGTGCCGATCTGCCCCACTTCTTCTCGCCAACCGCTGCCGATCGCCTTGCCGTGCCTCCGGAGACCCGGTCGCCTTCAAGCCGTGAAACCGGATGGGCCACAGGCAAGGGCGCTCATGCCCTGCCGCCGCATTTGAGAGGAGTGCGTCGCCATGGCGACCGGCACCGTGAAGTGGTTCAACGCGACCAAGGGCTTTGGATTCATCGTCCCGCAGGATGGCGGCAAGGATGTCTTCGTGCACATCACCGCCGTCCAGAAGGCGGGCCTACAGGGCCTGAACGAGAATCAGAAGGTCAGCTACGACGTGGCCATGGAGCGCGGCAAGGCTGCCGCGATCAACCTGAAGCCGCTCTGAGGCCCCGGCGGAGGCGGCCAACTAGGCCGCGTCCGGCTTGCATGCCCGCTCTCCCTTCTAGGAGGCGGGTTTTTTCGTCCGTCAGGCGGTTTCCCAGCCGATGGCGCGCCGCAGGAAGGCATTGCCCAGGGCGGAGAAGGCGGCGACCTCGCCATTGTCCTTGCCATAGCCATGTCCGCCGGCCGCCGGCTCGTAGAACAGCGCCTCGTAGCCCAGAGACTGGAGCCTGGCCGCCATCTTCCGCGCATGGCCGGGATGGACGCGATCGTCCCGCCGGCTGGTGGCGATCAGGATCGGCGGATAGGGCCGCCCCGCCACGGCGGCCTGATAGGCCGAGAAGTGGCGCATGAAGGCCCAGTCCTCGGGCCTGTCGGGGTCGCCATACTCGTCCTTCCAGCTCGCCCCCGCCAGCAACCGCGTGTAGCGGCGCATGTCGATCAGCGGGATGGTGCAGAACAGCGCGCCGAAGCGTTCCGGGTAGCGGGTCAGCATATTGGCGATCAGCAGGCCGCCATTCGAGCCGCCCTCCGCCGCGATCCGCCCGGGCCGCGTCACGCCGCGCCGCACCAGGTCGGCGGCGACGGCGGCGAAGTCGTCGTGCGAGAGGATCTTGCCCTGGCGCCGCCCCGCCTCGTGCCAGGCGGTGCCGAACTCGCCGCCGCCCCGGATATTGGCGATGACCGCCGTGCCGCCCTTGGCCAGCCAGAGCAGGCCGGAGGTGCTGCTGTAGGCGGGCAGCAGCGGGATCTGGAAGCCGCCATAGCCGGTCATGTGGACCGGCGCATCGCCGCTCCCCCCGCCTTCCTGGTGGCGGGGACCGATCTGCACATAGGGAATGCGCTCGCCATCGGTCGAGACGGCCTCGTGGCGCGAAACGGCCAGGCCGCTGGCGTCGAAGGCGGGCGAGGATCGCCGCAGCACCGCCGGCGCCGTCAGGCGGATGTCCGTCAGCAGCATCTCGGGCGGCGTGAGCGGGTCCTGCGCCATGACCAGCAGCGTGCCGTCGGATTCGTCCTCACGCTCGTCGAGCGGGCGGAGGCCGACCACGCCGATATCCGGCAGGCCGGTGACGGGCGCCGAGGTCCAGCCCTCCTCGCCGGGCGTGAGGAGGGTGAAGACGGGGCGCAACTCGTCGAGCACGGAGAGCACCAGCCGGCCGGCGCACCAGAAGAAGCCCTGCAGGGCCCGGCGCGGCGCCGGCGTGAACAGCGTGCGGAAGCGGGCCTCGCCCGCCAGCACCTCCGCCAGCCGCGCGCCCAGTACGGTGTCCGGGGCGTGGGTGACGCCACCCACCGTCCAGGGCTTGCGCGGCTGGGCGGCGAGCCAGCCGCGCTGCCAGGACAGGCGCAGGTCGGTCGGCAGGTCGATGCGGCGGGAGCGGCCCTCGCGGTCGCCGAGATGGATCGCCTGGTCGAAGAAGCCGAGCTGCTCCTGGAAGACCAGGATCTCCCGCCCGTCCTCGCGCTCCACCCCGCCCCAGGCGCCCATGGACTCCACGCCGGTCTCGAACAGGATGCGGGCCTCGCCCGGCGTCTCGCCCCGGCGCAGCAGGCGGATGCTGCGCGGATAGCCGGAGCGGGTGGAGCTGGCCGCGTCGAGCGCCAGGGAGACCAGCAGCGTGTCGCGGTCCAGCCAGTCGGCACCACCCTTGGCTTCCGGCAGGGCGAAGCCGCCTGCCGGGAAGGCGCGGGTCGCGAGATCGTATTCGCGCAGCACCACGGCGTCGCCGCCGCCGCGCGAGAGGCGCAGCAGGGCGCGGTCATGCGTCCCCGGCAGGGTGCCGGCGCCGCGCCAGACCCAGTCCTCGCCCTCGGCGGCGGCCAGGGCGTCGAGGTCGAGCAGCACCTCCCAGTCCGGCCGCTCCTGGCGGAAGCTGTCGAGCGTGGTGCGGCGCCACAGGCCGCGCGGCTGCGCCGCATCCTGCCAGAAGTTGTAGAGATGCGCGCCGCGGCGGGTCACGAAGGGCAGCCGGTCCGGCCGGTCCAGCGCCGCCTTCACCGCGTCGCGGTCGGCGGCGTAGCGGGCATCGGCGAGGCGGGCGAGGGTGGCCGCGTTCTGCGCCTCCACCCAGGAGAGGGCGCGCTCCCCCTCGATCTCCTCCAGCCACAGAAAGGGGTCGTCCTCGGTCATGCGGCGGCTCCGTGCCGGAGGGAGAGACTCGGGAGGGAAAGTGGCTCAGACGATCTGGTAGCGGGCCTTGGCCGCCCGCTCGATGGCGCCGGCGATCAGGCGGTCGATATCCAGGCCGATGCGGAAGTCCTGCAGGAAGCGCAACTCCTCCTGGGTGGCGTCGCCATCCGCCGCCGCCACCTCGCAGGCCAGCAGATAGGCGGTCTCCCGCAGGCGGGGCGGCAGCGTGTCCCGGATCAGGGCGCAGGCGCGGTCCAGGCCGTCGTTCTGCCGCAGCAGGGTCAGGCAGGACTCCGTCACCGTCTCGATCTCCTCGGGGAGGAATCCGTCGAAGACCGGCAGTTCCTGCACCAGCCGCGCCATCATGCCCAGCTCGGCATCGGACATCTGCTGGTCGGAGGCGGACATCAGCACCATGGCGCAGACCAGGGCCTCCTGCGCATTGAAGCGGATCTTGGTGTGCGGCATCGGTCTCTTCCTTGTTCGGCGAAGGCCTAACGCAGGGCGGGCGCCGCTTCAATCGCCCCGGCGGGCGGGCCGCCGAGGAAGGCGGCGGTCTGCCGGACCGCCTCGGCGAGGCCCAGGCGCTGCGGGGTCACGCCGTCCGGCAGGCCGGCGAGCAGGCGTGAGGGGGTGCGGGGATCGAGCAGCACGAAGACGCCCCGGTCGTCGGCGCGGCGGATCAGCCGGCCGAAGGCCTGCCGCAGCCGGTGCCGGGCGATGGCATCGTCATAGGCGGATGGCCGGCCGCCCGAGAGATGGATCCGCCGCTCCCGGTGGAGGATGGAGGGGCGCGGCCAGGGCACGCGGTCGAACACCAGCAGGCGCAGCGCGCGGCCCGGCACGTCCACCCCGTCGCGCAGCGCGTCGGTGCCGAGCAGGCAGGAATCCTCCTCGGCGCGGAAGATGTCGACCAGGGTCGCGCTGTCCATGGCGTCCACATGCTGGGCGTAGAGCGGGATGCCGGCCTCGGCCAGGGCGGGGGCGAGGCGGGCGTGCACCTCGCGCAGCCGGCGGATGGCGGTGAACAGGCCGAGCGCGCCCCCGCCGGCGGCCAGGAAGAGCTGCTGCATCGCCGCCGCCACCTGGGCGGGGCTGTCCCGGCTGAGATCCTCGACGATGAAGGCCCGCGTATTGGCGGCATAGTCGAAGGGCGAGGGCAGGGCGGCGCGGATGGCCGGGTTCGGCAGGTGCTGCACCCCGGTGCGCGCCTCGGCCTCGCGCCAGGCGGCCTCGGGGTCGTGGCGGGCGGCGTCGCGCAGCGTGGCGGAGGCGATCAGCACGCCATGGGCCGGAGCTGCCACCTGGGTGGCGAAGGGCACGGTGGGGTCCAGCCAGTGGCGGTGCAGGCCGGCATCGATGTCGCGCCCCTCGCGCCGGGACAGCGCCAGCCAGTCCACGAAGGTCGGCCGCTGGCCGGGCTCGGCGGGGGCCTCGCGCAGCTGGCGCAGCATGGCGGTCCAGGCGGTGAGCGGCATCAGGGCGCGCCGCTCGACGCTGCGGATGGCGGTCTCCAGGCGGATGCGGTCGCCGGTCTCCAGCTCCTGGTCCGGGTCCTCCAGGATCCCGGCGAGCAGCTTCGCCAGGTACTTCAGCGGGTCGCGCAGCGCCTCGAGCGCCGTCTCCAGCGCGGCGGCGGCGCCGGGGAGGTCCGCGTGCAGGGGATGGAGGTCGCATTCGGCGTCATAGAGCGGATCGGCCTCGGCGCTGCGCGCCAGGACCTGGGCGCGGGCGGCGCGCAGGAAGGCCTCGCCGGGCGCGGCCCCGTCCTCGGCCTCGTCCCAGCGGTCCCACCAGCCGGCGCCGGGCAGGGCGCGCGCGGCATGTTCCACCAGGTCGAGCGGCGGCAGCAAAGCGGGGTGCTGGGCCAGCATCTCCTCCAGCCGGCGGCGCAGGCCGCGCGCCCGGCTCCGCCCGCCTTCCTGGCCCAGCAGCCAGCGGCGCAATTCGGCCATCTCGGCGCCGCAGAGGGCGGCGGAGAAGGCCCCGTCGGCGGCATCGAAGAGATGGTGCCCCTCGTCGAAGACATAGCGCAGCGCTGGCCCGTCCTCGCCGCCGCCCAGCGCCGCCTGGACCATCACCAGGGCGTGGTTGGCCACGACCAGGTGCGCCCCGGCGGCGCGGCGGATCGAGTGCTCGACATAACACCGCTTCCAGTGCGGGCAGGCGGAATGGATGCACTCGCCGCGGCGGTCGGCCAGGAGCGAGATGCTGCCGGGCGGAAACAGCTCGACCAGCCAGCCGGGAAAGTCGCCGCCCAGCAGGTCGCCGTCCCGCGTGGCCAGGGCCCAGCGCGCCACCAGGGCGAGGGCGGTGAGGCGGCCCGGCATGGCGCCGCTCACCGCCTCGTCGTAGTTCAGCAGGCAGAGGTAGTTCTCGCGCCCCTTGCGGATCACCACCTTGCGGCGCCGCTCCTCGGGTTCCGGATAGAGGCGGGCCAGCTCCTGGTCGAGCTGGCGCTGCAGGTTGCGGGTATAGGTGGCGATCCAGACCGGAGCGCCGTTCCGCTCGGCCCAGAGGCTGGCCGGCGCCACATAGCCCAGCGTCTTGCCGGTGCCGGTTCCCGCCTCGGCCAGCACCAGGCGGGGCTCGCCGGCCAGCTCCCGCGGGGTGAAGGCAAGGCTGGCGGCGGAGGCGAAGTCCGCCTGGGAGGGGCGCTGCTCGGCACCTTCGCCGAGGATCTCGGCCAGGCGGGCGCGCGCCTCGGCCGGCGCCACCGGATGGCTGGCGGGCGGCGGCGGCGGGCCGGCATCCTCCCATTCGGCGAGCTGGCGCCAGACCTTCAGGGCATCGGCCGAGGGGCGGGCGGCGGGCTGGCCCAGCGCCGCCAGCACGGAGTCCGCCCAGGGCCAGTCATTCGCCTGCCGCAGCCGCGCCGCCAGCATCGCCGCGTCGCGGTTCAGCGGCGCGTGGCG
>NZ_JBSXMU010000031.1:0-37518 GCF_054073225.1 Teichococcus aerofrigidensis | reverse complement strand
GCCCGCCGCCGCGGCGGCGCCGGGCGCCGGGCGGGGCGGGGCGCTGCTGGCCGCCATGCTGTTCCTGGTGCCCGCCCTCGGCTTCGGCCTCTACCTCTGGCGCGGGCATCCCGAGATCCCGGCCGCGCCCTATCGCGAGCGCGCCGAGGCGGCGGCGCAGGACGAGGCGCTGCTGGCCATGCTGCGGCAACGGCTGGAGGCGGCGCCGCAGGAGGGCGAGGCGGCGCGCCAGGGCTGGATCCTGCTCGCCAATGCCGAGCGCGGGCGGGGCCGGACGGAGGCCGCCATCGACGCCTTCGCGCGCGCCCTGTCCATCCGCTTCGACGGGCCGCTGGCCGCCGAGCTGGCGGAGCTGCGCATCGGGCAGGGCGAGCTCGACGCCGCCGCCGCCCTGCTGGCGCGGGCGCTTTCCGCCGAGCCGGAGGCGCCGCGCCTGCGCTACCTCTCGGGCCTGCTGGAGGCCCGTGCCGGCCGGTCGGAGAATGCCCGCGCCACCTGGCGCGCCCTGCTCGACCAGGCGCCGCCCGACGCGCCCTGGCGCGCCCTTGTGGAGCGGCGGCTGCAGGAGTTGCCCTAAGTACACGCCCCTGGGCACACGCGGGTGTGCACATGAAAGAATTGCGCCACCCCCCCGCCTCTCGGCTTTGCTGTGCGGGAACAGGTGGGAGGCGGAAGGATGTGGCGGCGTTCCTTGCTGACGGCTGGGCTGACGGCGGGCGGCGTCGCGGCGGCCTCGACCCTCTGGCCGGGACATCCGCGCGCCGCGGAGGCGGTGGATGTGCTGCTGGTGCTGGCGGTCGATGTCTCCCGCTCGGTCGATGAGGACGAGGCCAAGCTGCAGCGCGAGGGCTATCGCGCGGCGATGACCGATCCGCGCCTGCTGGAGGCGATCCAGGGCGGTGCCATCGGGGCCATCGCCCTGACCTACGTGGAATGGGCCGGCATCGAATACCAGCGGCAGCTCCTGCCCTGGATGCGCGTCGGCTCCCAGGCCGAGGCCTGGCGCTGGGGCGAGGCGCTGGCCGAGGCGCCGCGCACCTCGCTGTCCTGGACCTCGATCTCGGGCGCCATCGGCTTCGGCGCCCGGCTGCTCGCCGAGGCCCCCTTCGAGGCCACGCGCCGGGTGATCGACGTCTCGGGGGACGGGGTGAACAATTCCGGCCCGCCGGTGGAGCAGGCGCGCGATGCCGCCGTCGCCCAGGGCATCGTCGTCAACGGCCTGCCGATCATCAACGACCGGCCGAGCTTCGGACGGCGCCCGCTGGTGCCGCTCGACCAGTACTATGCCGAGGCGGTGATCGGCGGGGAGGGCGCCTTCCTGGTGGCGGCGGAGGATTTCGACAGCTTCGGCCTGGCGGTGCGCCGCAAGCTGATCCGCGAGATCGCCGGGCATGGCGGGCCGCGCCGGGACTACGCCTGAGGAAACTGAGCCTCGGGATGGGGCCGGAAGCCGGCCGGCCCCGCTCCCGCCTCAGCGCTCGACCTCCTCGACCGAGATGCCGAAGGCGGCCAGCCCCTCGGAGATCAGGTCGCCGGCCATGTCCATGCCGAGCAGATAGGCGGCGGTGTCGGTACCCGCGCCCCGCTCCTTCGCCATGCGAAGCGCCTCCTCCCACTCCTCCGGCTCGTAGTCGCCCCGCCCGGTCCAGGCCAGCGCCACCAGGGCCGCCTGCTCATCCTCGTTCAGCTCCTCGATGAAGGCGGTGAGGGTGTCCTCGTCGAAATCCTCCTCACCCTCCTCGGGCTCCTCATCCTCCGGATCGATGGCGTCCTCGCCTTCCTCCTCCTCCTGGATGGCGCGGATATGATCCACCACCGTGGCGACGGTCTCCAGGCTGATGCCCAGATCGAACTCCGCCTCGTCGTCATCGCGGGGGGTGTCGCTCATCGAGTCCTCCTCTGCGTTCGCCCTTGGTGCGGTCCGGCGCATCCCTGGCGCATCCCGGGCATCAGGCTAACGGCAACGCGAAAGCCCAGGGAGAACCCTCCGGTTGCCAAAAAATTTTTGTGTTGCTTCAGCGCCACAATTGCGGCGCAACGAGCGAAATGAGCCGGCGTTGATACCGCATGTCCAGAACCTTGCTTATCCCCCTCATGGCAGCGGTTCTTCTCGGAGCAGGATCCCAGGCTCTGGAGGCCCCCGCCTCGCCTGATACCGCAGTGCCGAAGGCGCCCTTGCGCATGGTTTCCGTACAGGGTGGCCTGGCCCATTCACCCGGCTGCGCGGAGGATTCGCCCCTCTTCCGCTCCATGATGCCGCAGCAGATCGCCGACCGCCCCGCCGGAGCGCAGGGTCCGGAGGACGAGGCCGCGCCGCCGGAGCCGGCCATGCGGCAGGCGCTGCATCTCTGCGTCGTCGAGCGATTCGATCCGCTGAAGCCCTTCGGCGGCGCCCGCCGGGCCCTGCACCGCACCTGAGCGGCCAGAGCGCGGCCGTGGAAGCAGGAATGCGCCCGTCGCGGGTGAAGGATGCGCGAAAAGCTCGCTTTTTTCCGCCGGGCATCCTATCTGTGCGCCGCAACAAGCCGCCAGGCCCGCCCTGCCCGACCCCGCCACATTGATGCTGGCCGAGGGGATTCGGGCCGCGTGCGCAGGCGGCGCAGCCTCGGGACTGCCCGCCTTATGGAACTGCGCAACGTCGCCATCATCGCCCACGTCGACCATGGCAAGACCACTCTTGTCGACAATCTGCTGAAGCAGGCCGGCGCCTTCCGTGCCAACCAGGCCGTCGCCGAACGCGCCATGGATCGCAACGACCTGGAGCGTGAGCGCGGCATCACCATTCTCGCCAAGTCCACCGCCGTCGAGTGGAAGGGCGTCAAGATCAACATCGTCGACACGCCCGGCCACGCCGATTTCGGCGGCGAGGTGGAGCGCATCCTCTCAATGGTCGATGGCGCCATCGTGCTCTGCGACGCGGCCGAGGGCCCGCTGCCGCAGACCAAGTTCGTGCTGACCAAGGCGCTGGCCCGCGGCCTGAAGCCGATCGTCGTCATCAACAAGGTCGACCGCCAGGACGCCCGCGCGGACGAGGTGCTGAACGAGGTGTTCGACCTCTTCGCGGCCCTTGGCGCCAATGACGAGCAGCTCGACTTCCACACCCTCTTCGCCTCCGGCCGCCAGGGCTGGGCCGACACGACGCTCGACGGTCCGCGCAAGGACCTGTCGCCGATGTTCGACCTGATCCTGAGCCACGTGCCGGCGCCGACGGTCGATCTCGACGCGCCCTTCGCGATGAACGCGACCATCCTGGAGGCCGACAACTTCCTCGGCCGCGTGCTGACCGGCCGCATCGAGCAGGGCGTGGCGCGCACCAACATGCCGGTGCGCGTGCTGCGCCAGGACGGCACGGTGGTCGAGACCGGCCGCCTGACCAAGCTGATGACCTTCTCCGGCCTCGACCGCGTTCCGGTCGACGAGGTGCAGGCGGGCGACATCTGCGCCATCGCCGGCCTGTCGGACGCGACCATCCCCGACACCATCGCCTCGCCCGAGGTGGCGGCCCCGCTGCCGGCCATCCCGATCGATCCGCCGACCCTGTCCATGACCTTCCGCATCAATGACGGCCCGCTCGGCGGCCGCGAGGGCAAGAAGGTCACCTCCCGCCAGATCCGCGACCGTCTCTTCAAGGAGACCGAGGGCAATGTCGCGATCCGCGTGAAGGACAGCGAGGAGGCCGACAGCTTCGAGGTCTCCGGCCGTGGCGAGCTGCAGCTCGGCGTGCTGATCGAGCAGATGCGCCGCGAGGGCTTCGAGCTGACCATCGGCCGCCCGCGCGTGCTGACGCGCGAGAACCCCGAGACCGGCGAGCGCGAGGAGCCCTTCGAGGAAGCCGTCATCGACGTGGACGAGGAGTTCTCCGGCGTCGTCGTCGAGAAGATGTCGCTGCGCAAGGGCATGATGCAGGACATGCGGCCCTCCGGCGGCGGCAAGGTGCGGCTGGTGTTCCACATCCCGTCCCGCGGCCTGATCGGCTACCACGGCGAGTTCATGACCGACACGCGCGGCACCGGCATGATGAACCGCCTGTTCCTGGGCTACCAGCCCTGGGCCGGGCCGATCGAGGGCCGCATCAAGGGCAGCCTGATCTCCAACTCCGACGGCGAGGCGGTGCAGTACGCGCTGTTCTCCCTGCAGGAGCGCGGCACCCTGTTCGTGGACCCCGGCGCCAAGGTCTATACCGGCCTGATCCTCGGTGAGCATTCGCGCGAGAACGACCTCGACGTGAATCCCATCAAGGAAAAGAAGCTGACCAACGTCCGCGCCGCCGGCAAGGACGAGGCCCTGCTGCTGACGCCGCCGCGCCGGATGAGCCTGGAGCAGGCCATCGCCTATATCGAGGATGACGAGCTGGTGGAGGTGACGCCCTCGGCCATCCGGCTCCGCAAGCGCTACCTCGACCCGCATGAGCGCAAGAAGAACGCCCGCCGCGCCGAGAGCGAGGCGGCCTGAGACCAGGGGGCGGACCCATAGGGGGCGGACCGGGACACCGGCCCGCCCCTTTCGCCGTCAGGGGGGCGGATCAGCCGGCGGGTCGCTCCGCAGCGTGATCCAGACCACCCGCGCCGGCACCTCCCCCGGATTGTCGAACATGTGCGGCACGGCGCTCGGGAAGCGGAAGGTGTCGCCCGCCTCCAGCAGATGCGCCTCCTGCTCCAGCCACAGGCGGAGCGTGCCGGAGAGGACGTAGCCGGCCTTCTCGCCCTGGTGGCGGAAGAAGTCGGCGCCCGAGGAGCCGCCCGGGCTCAGCGTCAGCTCGTAGATCTCCATCTGCCCCGGCCCGCTCGGCGCCAGCGCCTCCTTCAGCACGCCGCTCGGCGTCAGGCGCAGCACGCGGCGCTGGCCCCGGCGCACGATGTAGCGGCCGGGCGCCGCCGCCGCCGGGCGCTCCTCGAAGAAGAAGGACACCGGCACCTGCAGCGCCAGGCTCAGCATCCTGAGGCTGCGCACCGAGGGCGTGGCCAGGCCGCGCTCGAGCTGGCTGATCATCCCGGCTGAAAGCCCGGTACGCCGCCCCAGTTCCTGGATCGACAGCCCGCGGCGCTGGCGCAGCAGCCGCACCGCCTCGCCGAGGCGGCGGTCGCTGGCCGCCTCCTCCTCCGGCTGGTGAAGGGGAACGGGCGCTTCGGGTCCGGCTTTCACGGGGCCTGTCCTCCCTGCCGCGGATCGGGGCGATTGACAGCCAGCTTCGATGAGGCTGAACATCGGCGCAACAATTATGACCACGGTGAACAGGCCGGGGCCGCCGGGAGACACCGGCACGGGGATGCAGTTGCGGCGTGACGACCCCTCCGGGCAGGAGCCACGGTCGGTCGAACGGGAGACGTGGCCATGAGCGACTTCGATGCCGGCGCGCGCTGGCGGCAGATCCTGGGCCCGAGCCGTCGGGGCCTCTTCGCCATCGGGGCCACGGCGGCGGCCGGGCTCGTGGCGCGGCCGGCGGGGGCGCAGCCGAAACCGCCCGCCAAGCCCAGGGGGCAGGTGGTGGTCGGCCTGTCGCAGGAGCCCACCGTCTTCCACCCGCTGATGCCGGGCATCGAGGTGGACCAGGGCGTCTGGTGGAACCTGTTCAGCACGCTCTGGTTCATCGACCCGGACGGCACCTTCGTCCCCGACCTCGCCGCCGAGATCCCGACCCAGCGGAACGGCGGCATCTCCGCCGACGGCCTGCTCTGGACCATCAAGCTGCGGCGCGACGCCAAATGGCATGACGGCACGCCCTTCACCGCCGAGGACGTGAAGTTCACGCTGGAGCTGATCAACAACCCCGATTTCCGCGTCCGCAATCGCGTCGGCCACAGCCTGGTCAAGGACATCCGCGTGGAGGCGCCGGACCGCATCCAGTGGCGGATGGAAACGGCCTACGCGCCCTATCTCTCCATCCTCTCGCTGACCTTCATGGTGCCGAAGCACCTTCTGGCCGGAGTCGCGGACCCCAACCTCTCGCCCTTCAACCACGCCCCGGTCGGCACCGGCCCGTTCCGCTGGGGCAGCCGCGCGGCGGGTGACAACGTCACACTGCTGGCCAACCCGGCCTATCACGGCAGCGGCCCGCATCTCGAGCGGGCGGTCTTCAAGTACATCCCCGACCTGACGGTGCTGTACACGCAGTTCCGCACCGGCCAGGTGGACTATACCGGCATCGCCGGCATCAGCCCGAACTTCGCCGATGAGGCGAAGGGGCTGCGCGGGCGGAAGGTCCACGTCAATCCGACGGCCTCGGTCGAGAGCATCGCGCCCAATCTCGAATCCGGCCCCTGGGCGGACAAGGCGGTGCGCGAGGCGCTCTACCTCGGCATGAACAAGCAGGCGCTGATCGAGGCGCTGTACTACGGCCTGCCGACGCCCACGGAATCCTTCCTGCCCAACCAGTCCTGGGCGATCGAGAAGGACCTGCCGAAGCACGAGTACAATCCCGGCAAGGCCAACGCGCTGCTCGACGCCGCCGGCTGGAAGCGGGGCGCGCGCGGCATCCGCGAGAAGGGCGGGCAGCGGCTGGAGATCGCCAATTCCACCACCACCGGCAATCCGATCCGCGAGCAGGCGCAGCAGTTGCTGATGCAGGACTGGCAGGCGGTCGGCGCCGCCATGAGGATCCAAAACATGCCCGCCGCCGTCATCTGGGGCGAGTTCTGGCAGCAGTCGAAGTTCAGCTCGGTGATGGTCGCCGTGAACTACCAGCTGGGCGGCGATCCGGACGTGACGCCGCGCTTCAGCAGCAAGGCGATCGGCGCCAAGGGCGGGCGCGGGCAGAACAACATCCAGTTCCAGAACGCCGAGGTGGACCGCCTGCTGGCGGAAGGCGCGACGGAGTTCGACCAGGACCGGCGCAAGGCGATCTACGGCCGCATCCAGCGGATCATCCGCGAGGAGCTGGCGATCCTGCCGATCTTCCAGCAGGCCCTGGTCGAGGGCACGAAGGAAGGGCTGAACGGCTTCCGGCCGAACATCAACACCTCCTCCAACTGCTGGAACATCCGCGACTGGTACTGGTCCTGACGACCACGCGCCGCGCCGCCCACCGACCTTCCACCACGACCAGCCTCCAGGAGCCCGTCCATGTCGCCTCCCGTCGATCGCATCGCCGGCGATGAACGCCTGCCCGCGCAGGCCGATGTCGTCGTCATCGGCGGCGGCATCATCGGCGTCTCCGCCGCCTACGCCCTGGCGCAGAAGGGGCATTCGGTGGCGCTGATCGAGAAGGGCCATGTCGGCGGCGAGCAGTCGAGCCGGAACTGGGGCTGGTGCCGCCAGCAGGGCCGCGACCGCCACGAGATCCCGCTGGCGCGCGAGAGCCTCGCCATCTGGGGCCGCCTGCACGAGGAGATCAACGCCGATCTCGGCTTCCGCCGCCGCGGCGTCATGTGGGTGACGAAGGACCCGGCCGAGCTCGCCTCCTGGGAGCGCTGGGCGAACATGGCGCGCGAGATGCAGGTGCACAGCCACATGCTGAGCGCGGCGGAGGTGAAGGAGCGCCTGCCGGACAGCCAGGCGGGCTGGGTCGGCGGCATGGAGACGCCGAGCGACGGCCGCGCCGAGCCCTCCATGGCGGCGCCGGCGCTGGCCGCCGGGGCGCGGCGGCTCGGCGTGAAGCTGTTCCAGAACTGCGCGGCGCGGGGCCTCGAGACCCAGGGCGGGTCGGTGAGCGGGGTGGTGACGGAGAAGGGCACCATCCGCACGAGCGCCGTGCTGCTGGCCGGCGGCGCCTGGTCCACCCTGTTCTGCCGCCGCCACGGCATCGCCCTGCCGCAGCTGATGGTGAACGGCACCGCCTTCCGCACCACCACGGGCGAGATGCTGCTGGCCGGGGCGCTCGGCACGCCGGGGCACTGCATGCGGCGGCGGGAGGATGGCGGCTACACCGTCGCCTTCCGGGGGCGCGGCACGGTGCACATCACGCCGGACAGCCTGCGCTATGGCCGGCAGTTCTGGCCCACCTTCGTGCAGCGGCGGGCCAAGCTGAAGCTGACGCTGGGTCGGCCCTTCTTCCAGGCCCTCCTCGCCGGCGCCCGCTGGTCGATGAACGAGGTGACGCCCTTCGAGAAGACCCGCGTGCTCGATCCGGCGCCGGACATGACGCTGGTGGAGCAGGCGCTGGCCTCGCTGAAGGCCGACCTGCCGAGCCTCGGCGAGCTGGAATGCGCCGAGGCCTGGGGCGGCACCATCGATTCGACCCCCGACGCGGTGCCGGTGATCTCGGCGGTGGACGGGCTGCGCGGCTTCTTCCTGGCCACCGGCTTCAGCGGCCACGGCTTCGGCATCGGCCCGGCGGCGGGGCGGCTGGCGGCAGACCTGGTGGCCGGGGACGCGCCGATCGTCGATCCCACGCCCTATCGCTACAGCCGGCTGGTGGACGGCACCCCCCTGGCGCCGGCCGGAGCACTCTGAGTCGGGGCGGTCAGCCCAGCAGCTGCCCGATCACCCGCGCGGTATAGTCCACCACCGGGATCACCCGGCGATAGTTGATCCGCGTCGGGCCGATGACGCCGATGGCGCCGACGATCTGCTCCTTGCCGTCGCGGAAGGGCGCCACGACCATCGACAGCCCGGCGCTGCTGAACAGCCCCGATTCGGCGCCGATGAAGATCTGCACGCCCTCGCCGCGCTGCGCCAGCTCGAGCAGGCGCAGCATGGTCTCCTGCGCCTCCAGCCGCTCGAACAGCGCCTGGATCTCCTGCACGCGGGCAATCTGGTCGAGGTTCTCCAGCAGCTTCGCCTGGCCCCGCAGGATCAGCGAGCCGCCGCCGCCGCCGGCCCAGGTGGCCAGCCCGGACTCGATCATCTGCTGCGTCAGCGCGTCGAGCGCCGTGCGGTTGGCCTGGATCTCGTCCGCCACCGTGGCGCGCGTCTCCTCCAGCGTGCGGCCGGAGAGGCGGGCATTGATGAAGTTGCTGGCCTCGCTGAAGGCGCTGGGGGGCAGGCCGGGCGGCACCTCGATGACGCGGTTCTCCACCTGGCCATGCGCGTTCACCAGCACCACCAGCGCCCGCCCGGGCGAGAGGGCGACGAACTCGATATGCTTGACCGCCGCCTCGGTCTTGGGCGCCACCACCAGCCCTGCGGCGCCGGCGAGGCCCGAGAGCATCTGCCCGGCCTCGGACAGCGTCTCCTCCATGCTGCGGCCCGAAGCGGCGCAGCGCGCGGCGATGGCGTCGCGGTCCTCCTCCGAAAGGTCGCCGAATTCCAGCAGGCCGTCCACGAAGAGGCGCAAGCCACGCTCGGTGGGCAGGCGGCCGGCGGAGGTGTGCGGCGCGAAGAGCAGCCCGGCCTCCTCCAGATCCGCCATGGCGTTGCGGATGGTCGCCGGCGAGAGGGTCAGCGGCAGCCGGCGCGAGAGGGTGCGCGAGCCCACCGGCTCTCCCGTCTCCACATAGAGCTCGACGATCTGGCGCAGGATCGCCGCGCCGCGGCTGTCGAGTCCCGCCGCGCCGGCGGCCTTGCGGCCGGACGAGAAGAACGACGAAGCGGATCCCCTGGCCAAGTTCCTCGTATCCTTCATCGGGACAGCTCTTTTTGCCTCCCTCTCAAGCAGGCGTGAAGCCCCGTGGCGCCGACGCGGCGCCATCCTGTCATGCGCCGACACATCATGGCCACGAAGCCGTTGCATCCTCCCTGTAATTCGGAGTGCCGCAGGGCGCGGACAAGCGCAGGAGGGCATCATGACGGATATGACCGGTTCCCGGATCTGGCCCCTGGCCCTGCTCGGCTGGCTCGCCGCCGTCCCCGCCGCCACACGCTCCGGCGAGGCGGCCGGCGCCGCGCCGCAGGAGACCCGGACCGCCCCGAGGATGGAACAGAACCGCGCCGCGCCGCTGTCGCGCTACAGCGATTCGGGCACCGGCCCGGCCGCGCCGCGCCAGGAGCGGAAGGGATGAACAACCCGGTGATGAACGGCTTCCTGGCCGCGCTGCTGCTGTTCGGCCTGGGCGCCGGTGCCGCCGGCCTGCTGCTCGACCGCGCCTCGCGCCACCCGGCGGCGGCCACGGCGCTGCTGGCCCTGCTGCTGATCGGCCTGTCCTGGGGCGGCACGGTGATGCTCAGCGAATGAGCCTCAGCCGCGCCAGAAGCGCGGCATGAACAGGATCAGCACGGTGAAGAGCTCGAGCCGGCCCAGCAGCATGGCGAAGCAGAGCAGCCACTTGGCGCCGTCCGGCAGGTTGCCGAAATGCCCGGCCGGCCCGATCACCGGACCAAGCCCCGCGCCGACATTTGAGAGCATGCTGACGGCCGCGCTGGCGCTGGTCAGGAAATCCAGCTCCATCGCCATCAGCAGGATGGTCAGCACGCCGTAGCAGATGAAGTAGAGGGTGAAGAACACCACCACCGAGCCGATCACGTCATCCGGCAGCGGCTTGCCGTCATAGAGGCGGGGAAAGACGCCGCGGGGATAGAGCAGGCGCAGGAACTGGCCGCGCAGCATGACCGCCATCACCTGCAGGCGGAAGATCTTCATGCCGCCGGTGGTGGAGCCGGTGCAGCCGCCGACGAACATCAGGCCGAACACCAGCCCCACCACCCCGCCGCCCCATTGCGTGTAATCGGCCGAGGCGAAGCCGGTGGTGGTGACGATGGAGACCGTGGCGAGGGCCGCGTGCTGCAGCGCTTCCCAGACCCCGTAGGTGCCGCGCAGCACCAGCCAGAGCGTCAGCCCGGCGGTGACCGTTGCGACCAGCCCGAGCAGCGCGCGCACCTGGCTGTCGCGCAGGATGGCCCAGTCCCGCCGCACGAGGCGGACATAGAGGACGAAGGGCAGCGCGCCGGCCAGCATGCCGGCGATGGCGATCCAGTGCACCGCGGGATTGTCCCAGCGGGCGAGCGACTGGTCGGAGGTGGAGAAGCCGGCGGTCGAGATGGTGGTGAGCGCATGCGCGGCGGCGTCCAGCGCGTCCATCCCGGCCAGCGCGTAGGCGAGGCCGCAGAGCACGGTCAGCGCCAGATAGGTCAGGACGATGGCCAATGCGATCTGCCGCACGCGCGGCATGACCTTCTCCGAGCGGTCGGAGCTTTCGGTGCGGAAGAGCTGCATGCCGCCGACGCCGAGGGTCGGCAGGATGGCCAGCGCGGTGGCGATGATGCCGATGCCACCCAGCCATTGCAGCAGGGCGCGCCAGAGCAGGATGCCCGGTGGCGCCTCGTCCAGCCCGCTGACCGCCGTGGAGCCTGTGGTGGTCAGGCCGGAGACGGATTCGAAGACCGCGTTTGTCAGGTTGCCGCCAAGGCCCGGATGCTGCGACAGCAGGAAGGGCACGGCGGCGAAGGCGCAGATGGCGAGCCAGCTCAGCGGCGTCAGCACGAAGGCCTGGCGCAGGTTCAGCCCGGCCTGCAGCTCGCAGCGGGTCAGGCGTTGCAGCAGCCCGCCGGCCAGCGCGGTGCCGAGGGCCGAGGCGGCGAAGGGCCGCCAGTCGGGATGGCCCTGCGACAGGTCGAGCAGGGCCGGCAGCAGCATGAAGCCGCCCAGCACCAGCAGCATGCGCGCGATGAGCTGCAGCACCGGGCGCAGCGGAGGCGGCGCCCAGTGGCCACCCGCCGCAGGGGTCGCCGCCGGGCCGGATCGGGCGCCGCCGGGCGGCGGACGCGCCGTGGCGTCGCTCACGCGCCCTGGCCCGGGGCGCTGCCCGGCAGGGCGATCAGCGCCTCCGCCGCCTCGCGCGCCGTATAGGCCATGACGGCGATGATGTCGTCGCCGGGCGCCACGGTGGTGGCCGCGTCCGGGATGAAGGCCCGGCCGTCCCGCACCACGGCGCCGATCAGCATGCCCGCGGGCACGCCCACCTCCCCCAGCGGCGCCGAGACGAGGCGCGAGCCGGCCAGCGCGCGCGCCTCGATCACCTCGCCGAAATCGCCGCGCAGCTGGTAGATCTGCGCCACGGCGCCGCGCCGCACATGGCGCAGGATGGAGGAGATGGTGATGCTGCTCGGGCTCACCACTGCGTCGATGCCGAGGGAATCCACCACCGGGGCGTAGGAGGCCTTGTTCACCAGGGTGATCACCCGGCCGCAGCCGGCCCGCTTGGCCAGGACGGACACGAAGATGTTCGTCTCGTCGTCGTTGGTGACGGCGACCAGGGTATCGACCTCGGCGATATTGGCCTCCTCGAGCAGTTCGCGGTCCAGCGCATCGCCCTGCAGCACCACGGTCCCGCTGCCGAGCGTCTCGGCGATGTGGGCGGCGCGTTCCGCCCCGTGCTCGATCACCTTGAGCGAGACCAGCGCGTCGCGCTTCAGCATCCGCGCCAGATGCAGGCCGACATTGCCGCCGCCGACGATGACGACCCGGCGCGCCGCCTGCTCCCGGTGGCCGAACACCGCCATCACGCTGTCGACATGCTCGGGCTGGGCGATGACATAGACATCGTCGCCGCAGGCCACCTGATCCTCGGGGCCCGGCACGAAGGCCCGGCCCTCCCGGACCAGGGCGACGACGACATAGCCCCGGCCCTCCGCCGCCTGCCGCAGCTGGCCCAGCCGGGCGCCGGCGATGCCGCAGCTGGCATCGTCGCAATGGATGCCGAGCAGCTGCACCTTCCCGTCGGCGAGCGGCACCATGTCGAAGGCGCCCGGCGTGCGCAGGCGGCGGGCGACACCGCGCGCCACCTCCACCTCCGGCGAGATCACCACATCGACCGGCGGCGGCCTGGCCTCGCGCCAGATCGGCTCCAGATAGCCATGATGGCGCAGCCGGGCGATGCGACGTTTCACATGGAACAGTGCATGGGCGACCTGGCAGGCCACCATGTTCACCTCGTCCGAGCGGGTGACGGCGATCAGCAGGTCGGCCTCCCGCGCCCCGGCGCGGCGCAGCGCCTCGGGATGCGAGGCGAAACCCACCATCCCCCGCACGTCATAGCTCTCGTCCGCCCGCCGCGCCGCCTCGGCCGAGGCATCGATGACGGTGACGTCATTGCCCTCCATCGCCAGATGCCGGGCGATGGTGGTGCCGACCTGCCCGGCGCCGCAGATGATGACCTTCATGACCACCGCGCTCCCGCCTGCGCTTCTGCTCTCAAGGCCGCGCGTCGCCGCCGGGTTGCGCGATGAAGGCGATGCCGCAGCTCAGATGGTAGAGGCTGCTGGCCGGGGCGGGCTCCGGACTCATGCCGCCTTCCGCCAGCCGGCGTTCATGCCAGAGCCCGTCGGGCCGCAGATAGGTGGCGAGCACCCGCCGTGCCTCCGCCTGCTCGGCCGGGTCGCCGCCCAGCGCGGCGGATTTCAGCCGCTCGGTCTGCGGCCAGAGGCGGGCGCCGCCGGCGATCACCCGCCCATCGCTCCAGACCGCGTCGCGCAGGGCGCCGGTGGCCGGGTCGCGGCCATGCGCGGCCAGGAAGCGGCGCAGCGCCGCGACCGCGCCGGCGGGAGCGGGCCGGCCGGACAGCCGTGCCTGCCAGTCGAGCAGCCAGAGCCATTCGCTGTGGTGCCCCGGCTCCGCGCGGTGCGGCGATTCCAGCGGGCGGAGGTCGTCGTCGTAGAACTCCGCCAGGCAGCCATCCGGCAGGAAGCGGGCCAGGAAGAGGTTCAGCAGCGCCTCCGCGCCGCGCAGGAAGCGGACCTCGCCGAAGGCCTCGGCGGCGGCGAGGCGCGCCTCCAGCAGATGCATGTGCGGATTCTGCCGCCGGGGCAGGGCGGGAGGGAGGGATTCCAGATAGCCGCCCGAGGCATGCGCCAGCCGCTGCTCGATGAAGTCGTCCAGCGCCAGCGCCTCGCGCCGGAGCGGCTCCGGCGGCGCCACGCGGCTGGCGGCCGCCAGCGCCAACAGCACGAAGGCGTGGTCGTAGAGGTCGCGCCGGCTATCGATGACGCGGCCATCCAGCGCGAAGCGCCAGGCATAGCCGCCGTCCGGATGGGCGGCGGTGCGGCGCAGGAAGTCGAGGCCGAGTTCCACGGCCTCGTCCGCACGTGGCAGGCCATGCCGCCGCGCCAGGGCGAAACTGTAGATCTGACGCGCCGCCACCCGCAGGCGGCGGAAGGTGGCCGTGCAGGCATGGTCGTCCAGGGTGAGGCTCTCGTGGAAGGCACGCGCGCGCCAGTCGATGCCGCGCTCCAGCCAGAGCGGCCATGCCCGTCGGCTCAGCCAGAGCCAGAGATCCTCACCTTCCACAGGCCCGGCCGTTAACCCGGCCACCCGGCCGGCGTCCAGGGGCCGCCGGGGCGCCTCATTCAGGCAGCGCGCCGTGCTGCCGCAGGAAGCCCAGCAGGGGCAGCAGCGGCAGGCCGAGGATGGCGCTGTGCTCGCCCTCGACCCTGTCGAAGAGCTGGATGCCCGGCCCCTCCAGCCGGTAGGCGCCCACCGAATGCAGCACCGCCTCGCCCTCCAGCGCCAGGTAGCGGTCGAGGAAGGCCTCGGTGAAGGGGCGCATGGCGAGCCGCGGCGCCGCCACATGCTGCCAGACGCGCCGGCCGTGCCGCCAGGCCACCAGCGCCGTGTGCAGCACATGGGTCCGGCCCCGCAGCGCCAGGAGCTGGGCACGCGCCGCGGCCATGTCCGCCGGCTTGTCGTACCAGTCGTCGCCGCAGACCAGGAGCTGGTCCGCGCCCAGCACCAGCGCCTCCGGCTCGCGCCGGGCGATGCGCCCGGCCTTGGCCTCGGCCAGCAGGAGCGCGGCCTCCGCCGGCGGGATGCCCTCGGCCCGCGCGGCCTCCTTCAGCGCCGCCTCGTCCACCCGGGCGGGGTGCGCCTCGAAGGCCAGCCCGGCCCCGCGCAGCAACGCCGCGCGGGTGGCGGAGGAGGAGGCCAGCAACAGGCGGATCACGCGCCGATATCCGCCGGCTTCGGGGGCGGCGCCTGGTTGCGGCGGGTGTGCCACGCCTCCATGAGCTGCAGCACGGTCGCCGCCGTCTCCTCGATGGAGCGGCGCGTCACGTCGATGACCGGCCAGCCATGCGTGGTGCAGAGCCGGCGCGCCGCCTGGATCTCGGCCTTCACCGCCTCGAAGTCCACATAGTCGTTGGTGTCCTGCCGCACGCCGCCGCTGCCGATCAGCTTCAGCCGGTGCCGGCGGATGTCGATCAGCGCCGTCGTGTCGATGGTCAGCCCGATCACCGGGCAGGGCGGGTCGAGTAGCTCGTCCGGCAGCGGCGCGCCGGGCACGATCGGCACATTCGCCGCCTTGATGCCGCGATTGGCAAGGTAGAAGCAGGTCGGCGTCTTGCTGGAGCGGGAGACGCCCACCAGCACGCAATCGGCCTCGGCGATGCCGGCCACGCCCTGGCCGTCATCATGCGCCAGCACGTAATGCATGGCGTCGATGCGGCGGAAATAGTCGGCGTCCAGCACGTATTGCGCGGCGCGCTTCTCCCGCGCCTGCTGGCCGATCTGCGCCTGCAGCAGGTCCATCACCGGGTCCAGCACCGACAGGCAGGGGATGCGGAGCTGCTGGCACACCTCCTCCAGCGCATGCCGCAGCGAGCGGTCCACCAGGGTGAACATCACCGGCCCGGGCTCGGCCTTGATCCCCTCCAGCACCTGCTCGAGCTGCAGATGCGAACGCACCAGGGACCAGCGGTGATGCACCACATGCGGGTCGGCGAAGCGCGACAGGGTGGCGCGGGCGATGGAATTCAGGGTCTCGCCGGTGCTGTCGGAGACGAGATGCAGGTTGATCATGCGGGGCGGGCGTTTCCGTGGTTCAGGCTGTGGTCTTGCCGGGGAGGTTTGTCGGGGGATCGGTCAGGGGAGAATAGCGGGGATTGCTGTGGACATTGGGGAAAACCGAGCGGCAGCGGAAGGCCCCTGGGTGAATCGGGGATGAAATCCGCATTTTCAGGGGGTTGGGGGCAACTGGGCACATCTGTCCGCAGGACTCTGTGGAAAAGCCCGAAAACCGGCCTTTAAGCTGGGTTTCCGCTCGAGTCGGGCCTGTGGAGAAGCTTGTGGACAGACACCGGCGATATTGTGTCCCCCTTATCCACAGGGCCTACAGACCCCCCATCTTTCTTAAAGACTCTTTTTCAGAGAAAGGGGCGCCATGGAACACGCATCGAAGCCACTGCTGCGCGCCCTTGCCGGGGAGGCGATCTGGCCCCCGCCCTTCTGGCTGATGCGCCAGGCCGGGCGCTACCTACCGGAGTACCGGCAGCTGCGGGCCCAGGCGGGCGACTTCATCCGCCTGTGCACGACGCCGGAACTGGCCGCGGAAGTGACGCTGCAGCCGCTGCGCCGCTACGGCATGGACGGGGCGATCCTGTTCAGCGACATCCTGATGCTGCCCTGGGCCATGGGGCAGGGGCTGCGCTATGCCGAAGGGGAAGGCCCGCTGCTCGAGCCGCTGCGCGACGCGGCGGCGATCGCGGCGCTAGACCCCGAGGGCGCGCGGGCGCGGATCGCGCCCATCCTGGAGACGGTGGCGCGGGTGCGGGCCGGGCTGGCTCAGGAAGCGCCGCGCGCCGCCCTGATCGGCTTCGCCGGAAGCCCCTTCACCGTGGCCTGCTACATGGTGGAAGGGCGGGGTGGCGGTGAGTTCGCCCAGGCCAGGCGGATGGCCTATGGCGACCCGCTCCTGTTCGGAAAATTGATCCGTATCCTCGTCGATTCAACCGTGGATTACCTCCTGGCCCAGGCTGAGGCCGGCGCGGAAGCACTGATGCTGTTCGACAGCTGGGCGGGCCTGCTGCCGCCGGCGCAGTTCCGCCGCTGGTCGATCGAGCCGGCGGCCGCGATCGTGCGCGGCATCCGCAAGGTGCGGCCGGACATCCCGCTGATCGGCTTCCCGCGCCTGGCCGGGCCGCTGCTGGTGGAATACGCCCAGCGGGTAGGGGCGGAGGCCGTGGCGATGGACACCGGGATGGACCCGCGCTGGGCGGCGGCGCAGGTGCCCGCGCAGGTCACGCTGCAGGGCAATCTCGACCCCCAGGCGCTGGTCGCCGGCGGGGCGGCGCTGGAGGCGGAGGCGCGCGCGATCCTGGCGGCGATGCGGGGAAGGCCCTTCGTCTTCAACCTGGGCCACGGCATCGTGCCGCCCACGCCGCCCGAGCATGTAGCGGCGCTGGCGCGGCTGATCCGCATCGGCTGAGGCGGCCGGCGCCGCAACAGCGCGCGGGCCATGGGCGTTCCCTCCTGGATGCTCTTCAGGGGGCCCCCTCCCCTGGGGCCCCCGTGGAGCCGCGCATGACCCCTGTCCGTTACGATTCCGCCCTGGAGCGACCCGCCAAGGACGAAGCCGAGACCGTGTCGCGTCTGGCGGCGGCGCTCAGAACCATCGGTGAGACCACCCTGGCCGATGAAGGCCATGCCCTGCGCGGCGTGCACGCCAAGAGCCACGGCCTGGTCAAGGGGGAGATGACGGTGTCGGAGGGCCTGCCGGCCGAGCTGGCGCAGGGCCTCTTCGCCACGCCCGGGCGTTATGCGGTGGTGATGCGCTTCTCCACCAATCCGGGCGACCTGCTGGACGACAGCATCACCGTGCCGCGCGGCCTCGCGCTCAAGGTGCTGGACGTGCCGGGCGCCCGCCTGCCGGGCGCCGAATCCGGCCGCAACCAGGATTTCGTCATGGCCAACGCGCCGGCCTTCGCCGCCGCCGACCCGAAGGCCTTCGCCGGCAGCCTCAGCCTGCTGGCGCGCACCACGGATCAGCCGCAGGGCCTCAAGAAGGTGGCCTCGGCGGTGCTGCGCGGGGCGGAGAAGGTGGTCGAGGCTGTGGGCGGGGAAAGCGCCCTCCTCAAGAGCCTGGGCGGCCACCCCGGCACCTCGATCCTGGGAGAGACCTTCTGGACGCAGGTGCCGCTGCGTCACGGCGCGTATGTCGCCAAGCTTTCGGTCGCGCCGGTGGCGCCGGAGCTGCTGGCGCTCGCCGGCAGCAAGGTCCCCACCTCCGGCCACCCGGATGCCCTGCGCGACCAGGTGCGGGCGCATCTGAGCGCGCATGGCGGCGCCTGGGAGGTGCGCGTGCAACTGATGACCAATCCCGAGACCATGCCGGTGGAGGATGCCTCGGTGGCCTGGCCGGAGGAGGAGAGCCCCTATGTCGCGGTGGCGCGCATCACCGCGCCCCCGCAGCCCGGCTGGGATGCGGCGCTGAGCCGCGAGATCGACGATGGCATGGCCTTCAGCCCCTGGAACGGCCTGGAGGCGCATCGCCCGCTGGGCGGCATCATGCGGTCCCGGCGGCCGACCTACGAGCAGTCCGCCCGCTTCCGCGCGGCGCACAATGGCTGCCCCGTGATGCGCTGAGGGATGCGCCGGGGCGGCCGCGGCCCGCTTCCCCCGGCCGTCCCGGAAGCGCAGCGCCCCGGTGCCATAGAGCGGCCGGCGGCAGACCTGGCGGGAGACCAGGAAGGCCAGCGGCAAGGTCGCCATCAGGAGCATGGCGAGGGCGTGGTTGCTGGTCATCTCCATGACGATGACGGCGGGGACGGTCGAGGGAGCCGGGCGGGGCAGCGTGTCCGGCAGGTGGCGCGGCCCATGGATCAGCGCGCTGGTGGGGCTGGTGGCGACAGGCTCCGGCCTGCTTAGACCCCCTCCGGGTCCTGGCCCTGACGCCGGGCGGGCCCTGATGCGGGGCCGGCTCTTGTCGCGGGGCGGGCTTCGCCGGTATCCCGCGGGGGTGAGGTGAAGCGATGCGCGTGCTGGTCCTGGAGAATTCACCCCTGGCGCCGATCGGCCATTTCGGTGACTGGCTGCGGCGGCGGGGCGCCCGGCTGGAGGTGCGGCCGGGGTCGGAGGTGGCGGAGGGCCCGCTGCCCGGGGCCGATCTGATCGTCAGCCTGGGCTCGCCGCGCGCGGCCTATGAGACAGAGGACTGGATCGCCCGGCAGCGCGCGCTGCTGGCGGCCTGGATCGCGGCGGAGCGGCCGGTCATCGGCCTGTGCTTCGGGGCCCAGATGATCGCCGCCGCCATCGGCGGCACGGTCGCACCCAGCGGCACCTTCCACGAGGGCTGGATGGAGACGCAGGACTGCAGCGGGCCGCTCTGGCGCGGCCCCTGGATCCGCTGGCACGGCGACCATGTCACCCTGCCGCCCGAGGCCGAGGTGATGGCGCGCTCCGAGGGCACCATCCAGGCCTTCCGCCATCGCCGGGCCCTGGGGTTGCAGTTCCACCCCGAGGCGAACGCCGGCTGCATCGCCGACTGGATCGGCTTCACCCCGCCGGAGCGTCTCGCCGCCAGGGGCATCGATACGGCGGCGCTGCTGGCCCTGACGCGCGAGCGCGACACGGCCTTCGCGGCGCGGCGGGAGGCGCTGTTCGGGGAGATGCTGCGGCTGGTGGGCCTCTGAGGGCGGCGCCCCGATCGCGCCCCCTACCGCTTCGACAGATCGACCAGCCCGGCGAAGCCGGTCTCGGTGCCGAAGGCCAGATGCGTGCCGGTGGCGTTCCAGGCGAGCGCCGAGACCGGTCCGCGCCCGGGTGCCGCGACCGGGACGATCTTGCCCGAGCCGATCTCGGCCATCAGCACCAACCCGTCCTGGAAGCCCGCCGCCACCACCTCGTGCTGCGGGTGGCAGGCGACCTGGGTGCAGAGCACGCCGTCGCCGCCCGCGAGTTCGAGCGGCGGCTTGCCCATCGGCCCGCCGGCGAAGAAGGGCCAGAGCACGATGCAATCCGCCCCGGCGGTCGCCAGCCAGCGGCCCTTGGCGGTGAAGGAGAAGGACTTGATCTTGGAGGGGTAGCCGGACATCCGCATGTCCTGCTGGTCGGTCAGGCGCCAGCCATGCAGGGCGTTCTCCTGCATCGTCGTCACGACATGCGTGCCGTCCGGGCTGAAGGCGACGCGCTGGTGACTGCCCTTCCAGGGCAGGACGCGCGGCTTGTCCTCCTTGCTGTTCACGAACCAGAGGCTGGCGCCGTTGTAGTGCCCGGCGGCGATGCGCTTGCCCTTGGCATCGAAGGCGACGCCGCCGACGGTGGAGGGATGCGCCAGCGTCTTGAGCCGCGCCCCCGCCCCGTCCAGCAGGTGCACCTGCTTGCCGACCGAGGCGGCGCGCAGGCCGGAGGGGTGGCTGGCGAGGTGCTCCACCCATTTCATGGCGCCGAAATCGGCCAGTTCCGTGACCGTGCCGTCGCCCGCCACGGTGATGAGCCGGCCGTCGTCGCCGCCCGAGAGGAAGCCGCCGGCCACGTCCGGCACCAGGTCGAGGCAGGCCCCGTCATGCGCCTCGATCCGCCGCCAGCCGGCCGCGGCCTCCGCCGCGTCGGCCAGGCGCAGCGTGCCGTCGCCGAGCGCGAAGGCGGCGCTGCTCCCCTCCCGCCCGAAGGCGACGGCGACGATCCAGGCGCCGAACTCGGCGGAGGTGCCGCGCTCGCGCAGCAGAAAATCGGCCTCGGCGAGGCCCGCCTGCGCCGCGTCGCTCATGCCGCCTCCACGGCGCAGCCCTCGAAGCCGCGGCGCAGCTGGGGGCGGTTCAGGTTGCGGCCGATGAAGACGATCTTGGAGTGGCGCGGCTCGCCCTCCTTCCAGGGGCCGATGAAGTCGCCATCGGCGATCATGTGCACGGCCTGGAAGGCGAAGCGGCGGTCCTCGCCCTGGTAGGCCAGCACGCCCTTGGTGCGCAGCAGATCCTGCCCCTTCACCTGCAGGAGCTGGCCAATCCAGGCGTTGAACTTCTCGGGGTCGATCGCCTTGTCGGTCTCGAAGGAGACGCTCATCACCTCGTCGTTGTGCTCGTGCTCGTCCGAGGTCAGGAAGTCCGGCGCGTGCTGCAGGATGCGCTCGAGGCTGAAGGCCTCGCGGCCGATGACGCTGTCGATCGGCACGTCGGACTTGGTGGCGCGGCGGATCTCGGCATAGGGGTTGATCGACTTGATGCGGCGCTCGACCTCGGCGGCCTCCTCCTCGCTCACCAGGTCCATCTTGTTCAGCACGATGAGGTCGGCGAAGGCGATCTGCTCCTCCGCCTCGGCGCTGTCCGCCAGCCGGGCCAGCAGGTTCTTGGCGTCCGCGACGGTGACGATGGCGTCGAGCCGCGTGGCGCGCTTGACGTCCTCGTCCATGAAGAAGGTCTGCGCCACGGGGGCGGGGTTGGCGAGGCCCGTGGTCTCGACGATGATGCCGTCCAGCTTGCCGCGCCGCTTCATCAGCCCGCCCAGGATGCGGACGAGGTCGCCGCGCACGGTGCAGCAGATGCAGCCGTTGTTCATCTCGAAGACTTCCTCGTCGGCATCGATGACGAGGTCGTTGTCCACGCCCAGCTCGCCATACTCGTTGATGACCACGGCGTACTTGCGGCCGTGGTTCTCGCTGAGGATGCGGTTCAGCAGGGTGGTCTTGCCGGCTCCCAGATAGCCGGTCAGCACGGTGACGGGGACGGTGTCGGCGGTCTCGCTCATGGATGACGGCTCCTGCCTGAGGGGGCGCGGTTCGAAGTCCTTGGGGCTGCTATATGATACGCTTCGCCCCGGCGGTCACGGGGGCGCATGGCTGCTGCCCTGAAGGGCCGGGCCAGGGGGCTCCGGCCACCGAGGCCCCCGGCGCGCGGAGACGGCGAAACTACGGCGCCTTCCCCAGGCAGCCCTCCGCCAGCAGGCGGAAGGCCGCCGCGCGGTGGCTGATGCGGTGCTTCTCCGCCGGGTCCATCTCGGCGAAGGTCTGGCTATGGCCCTCGGGGACGAACATCGGGTCGTAGCCGAAGCCCTTCGCGCCACGCGGCGGCCAGATCCACTGTCCCGGCGCGTGGCCCTCGAAGCCTTCGGTGTGGCCGTCCGGCCAGGCCAGCACCAGCGCGCAGGTGAACCAGGCGGCGCGGTCGGGGGCATGGCGCGCCAGCCTCTCCACCTTGGCCATGGCGGCGGCGTAGTCGCGCGTGCCGTCGGGCCGCTCGGCCCAGTCGGCGGTGTGGACGCCCGGCGCGCCCTCGAGCGCGGCGACGGAGAAGCCGCTGTCGTCGGCCAGCGCGACCAGGCCCGAGGCGCGCGCCGCGGCCAGCGCCTTCAGCGTGGCATTGCCCAGGAAGCTGGTCTCGGTTTCCTCCGGCACCGGCAGGCCGAGATCCTTCGCGCTGACGATCTCGATGCCGTGTTCGGCCAGCAGGGCGGCGTTCTCCCGCACCTTGCCGGCGTTGTGGCTGGCCATGACGATGCGGCGCTCGGCGAGGCGGCGGCGGGTGGTCATGGCGTCAGGCCTTGCCGACCGCGCGGCGCTGCGCGGCGAACAGCTCCGCCATGCCCTTGCGGGCCAGCGCCTGGAGCGACTGGAGCTCCGCCTCGGCGAAGGGCGCGCCCTCGGCGGTGGCCTGGACCTCCACGATGCCGCCCGCCCCGGTCAGCACGAAGTTGGCGTCCGCCTGGGCGGCGCTGTCCTCGGCATAGTCGAGGTCGAGCACCGGCTCGCCCTTCCACAGCCCGCACGAAACCGCCGCCACCTGGTCGCGCAGCGGGTTGCGCGCGATGACGTTCTTCAGCACCGCGTGCTCGAAGGCCTGGTGCAGCGCCACCCAGGCGCCGGTGATGGCGGCGCAGCGGGTGCCGCCATCGGCGGTCAGCACGTCGCAGTCGAGGATGATCGCCATCTCGCCCATCGCCTTGCGGTCCACCACGGCGCGGAGCGCGCGGCCGATCAGGCGCTGGATCTCCTGGGTGCGACCGGACTGCTTGCCGCGCGCCGCCTCCCGCTCGCCCCGGCTGTGCGTGGCGCGCGGCAGCATGCCGTATTCCGCCGTCACCCATCCCTCGCCCTTGCCGCGCAGGAAGGGCGGCACGCGCGGCTCGATGCTGGCGGTGCAGAGCACCTCGGTCAGCCCCATGCGGATGCGGCAGGAGCCCTCGGCATGGCGCGCCGCGCCAGGCTCCAGGAGGACGGGGCGGAGGGCGTCGGCGGCACGGCCGGAAGGGCGCATCGGCGGGGTCTTTCCATGAACGTCTGGGCGCCAGGGAATGCGGCGCCGGGCGCGGCGCTGTCAAATGGCGGCCGCGCCCCGGCGCCCCAGGCCGGAACCGTGAGCTGGAACCACCGGCGGGGCCGGTCGTTGAGGAAATGCACAGCAAGGGATTTGCGGATCATGGAGCAGAATGACCTCACCGGACGCGACTATCCCGTCGCCGAGCGGCCGGAGCCCGGGGTGCTGAGCACGGCCGAGCGCACGCTCTACGTCCTGGGCGGCCTGATCATGGCCGCGGCCGCCGCCAAGCCGCGGCCCAACGTCATGCTGAACATCCTGGCGCTGGGGGCCGGCTCCTATCTGGCCTGGCGCGGCGCCGAGGGCACCTGTCCGCTCAAGGCCGAGCTGGACAAGCATATCGCCTGACGCGCCGTCTGGCCGGCCCTCCGACTGGGCCCGCGCTCGTTCAGGAGGCGGGCGCGGCGTCCTGGCGGAGCGCCTGCAGGCAGGCCGCCTCGGTGCGCCGCTCGGTGCCTGAGGCCCGGGCATTGGCGTAGCTGACCCGCAGCGGCGAGTCCGGCGTCTCCTCACGGTCCAGCACCACATCGAGGTGGCAGAAGCTGCTCTGGTAGAGCCAGATCTGCGCCACCCCCTCCTCGCGCCGCAGTCGGGGTTCGCCCAGCCAGCGGCGCAGCGCCTCCGGCGACTGGCCCAGCAGGGCGGAGGCGCGGTCCGGCGCCGTGGCGAGGCGGGGCAGGGCGGGCGCCGCCGTGGGCTGCATGCCGGCCAGATTGGCGCGGTAGCTTTCCAGCACCTCCCGCAGCACGGCCTGCCGGTCGGGGGAGGCGGGCTGCGCGGCGCAGGCGCCGAGCAGCAGCAGCGGAACCACGCGACGCAGGATCATGGCGGGGGAAGGCCGGGCGCCGCCATGGTGCCGCCGCGCGAGCCGGCTCAGGCCTCGCCGTGGCTCGTGGCCATCGGCTGCGCCGTGTAGGACGGCGCCGGGTTCTCGCCCAGCATCTCCATCCGGCCGGAGAGCTGGCCGCCTTCCTCGACCTGCAGGCGGCGGCAGCGCGCCACGCCCAGCACCCGGCCGCTGGCGCGGATCACCAGATTGCCGCGCGCCGTCAGCGTGCCGTCGAAGGTGCCGGCGATCTCGGCATCCTCCACCTCGACCTCGCCCTTGAAGACGCCGGTCTGGCTGATGTTGAGCTCGGCCGCGTGCAGCATCTGGCTCTCCACCATGCCCTCGACCACGAGGCGCTCGGCATCGGTCACCGTGCCCTGCAGGCTGATGCCACGGCCGACCACCATGGTGCGCCGGTCCGGCACCGCGGCCGGCGCCGGGACGGGCGCCGCGGCGGGCCGGGTGGTCAGGCCATTGGCGACGGGCGCCCCGCCGGCGCTCACCGGCGGCCGCGGCGGCACGCCGACGGGAGCATGGCTGGGCTTCGGCGGCATGGTCATGGAAGGCTCCTGGCTGCTGATCGGGCTGGTCGCGGGCCGGAAGGGCGGAACGGCCAGATCGGGATCGCGCGCCACCGGCAGGGTGGTCGGCACGGCATCGGAATCCGGCGCGCCGCCGGCTCCGGGCGCGGACGGGGTGGGCTCTTCGCGGCGGCGGAAGATGGACATCAGGTCCCCCTGCGACGGTGTCTCGGGCATTGGCGACACGGAAAAGGACAATCGGCGGTCGGCCCGCCCCGCGCGCGGGGCAGGGGCGGGCCATGACGGGCTATCACGCACCCGCCCCGGCGGACAACGGGGGTCGGGCGAGAAAGCCGGACCCCGCGCGGGGTTTTACCGCCGCCCCGTCCTCCGGCCCCACGGAGCCCATGGCGCGGCGGGCCCGCCCTATCCGCCCGCCGCCCCGGCTGCTATCGCGGGCGGCGGACATCAGCGGGGCCTTGCGATCCATGACAGCGGCGACCTTCGACATCCTCGGCATCGGCAATGCCATCCTCGACGTGCTGGCGCGGGCGGAGGACGGCTTCCTGACGGATCAGGGAATGCGGAAGGGCTCGATGGCGCTGATCGACACCGCCCGTGCCGAGGCGATCTACGCCGCCATGGGGCCGGGGGTGGAGAGCAGCGGCGGCTCGGCCGGCAACACCTGCGCCGTGGCGGCGGCGCTCGGCGCCCGTGTCGGCTTCCTGGGCAAGGTGGCGGAGGACGCGCTGGGCGAGGTCTTCGCGCATGACATCCGCGCCGCCGGCGTCACCTTCCCCACCGCGCCCCTGGCCGGCGGGGACCCCACGGCGCGCTGCCTGATCCTGGTCACGCCCGACGGGCAGCGGACGATGAACACCTATCTCGGCGCCTGCGTCGCCTTCGGCGAGGCGGACGTGGACGAGGCGATGGTCGCCTCCGCCGCCGTCACCTACCTCGAGGGCTATCTCTTCGACCCGCCGGCGGCGCAGGCCGCCTTCCGCCGCGCCGCCGCCCTGGCGCGCCAGGCCGGGCGGCAGGTGGCGATCAGCCTGTCCGACCCCTTCTGCGTCGGCCGCCACCGCGAGGCCTTCCGCGCCTTCGTCGCCCGCCACACCGACATCCTCTTCGCCAACGAGGACGAGGTGATGTCGCTCTACGAGGCCGACAGCTTCGAGGCGGCGATGGAGGCGGCGCGGCGCGACGTGAAGCTCGCCGCCCTGACCCGCAGCGAGCGGGGCAGCGTCATCCTCGCCGGCGACGAGACGCACCACATCCCCGCGGCACCGGCCCGGGTGGTGGACACCACCGGCGCCGGCGATGCCTACGCGGCCGGCTTCCTCGCCGCCCTGACCCGCGGCCACGCGCTGCCGGAATGCGGCCGCTGGGGCTCGCTCGCCGCCGCCGAGTGCATCGGCCATTTCGGCGCCCGCCCGCAATCCGACCTGAAGGCGCTGGTCGGCGCCGCCTGAGGGGGGTTGCCCGAGGGAGACCGGCCGCCGCCATGGGCCCCTGGCTCGACGCCTTCGTCGCCACCTTCGGCATGATCGCGCTGGGCGCGCTGCTGCGCCGGCGCCTGCTGCCGGAGGCGGCGCTCTGGGCGGGCATGGAGCGGCTGGTCTTCCTGGTGCTGTTGCCGGCGCTGCTGGTCTCCTCGATCGGCGCCGTGGACCTCGCCGCCCTGCCGCTCGGTGGCCTGGCCTTCACCATCTGGGGCAGCCTGCTGGCCGGCACGCTGCTCTCCCTGCTGCTGGCGCGGGCGCTGGGCCTGGCGCATCCGGCCACGACCTCGGTGCTGCAGGGCGGCATCCGCTACAACAACCTGCTGGCCTTCGCCGTGGCCGGGGCGGTGCACGGCCCGGCCGGCATCGCCTTCGGCGGCATCGCCACCGGGCTGATCGTGCCTTTCGTGCAGGTCATCATCACCATCGTCTTCGCGCTCGGCGGCGAGCGGCGGCCTTCGCCGCTGCGGGTGGCGCGGCAGATCGCCACCAACCCGCTGCTGCTCGCCTGCGCCGTGGGCATGGTGCTGGCCCTGCTGGGCGGTCCGCCGCCCGGGCTGAACGGGCTGCTGCGCGGGCTGGCCCAGGGTTCGCTCGCCGTGGGTCTTCTCTGCGTCGGCGCGGCGCTGGCGCCCGGGGCGCTGGCCGACCGGCCGCGCATCCAGGTGCCGACGGCGGTGCTGAAGCTGCTGGTGATGCCGGCCATCGCCAGCCTGCTGGCCTGGATGGCCGGGCTGGAGCCGGCGGTCGCGGCCATCGCCATCCTGTTCATGGCCCAGCCCACCGCCACCACCGCCTATGTCCAGGCCCGCGCCATGGGCGGCGACGCGCCGCTGATGGCGGCCATGATCACCACCCAGCACATCCTGGCCATGGTCTCGCTGCCCCTCTGGGTGGCGCTGCTGGCGCGATGAGGGAGGAGGCCGCATGATGCGGCGCACACCGGCGGGGACGGGACGAAGAGGACGGCGATGAGGGTGAGGCGGCGCGGGTTCCTGGGTGTTTCCATGGGCATGGTCCCGGCGGTGGCGGGTGGCGCGCGGGCGCAGCCGGCGGACTGGCCGGAGCGGCCGTTGCGCTGGGTGGTGGGCTATCCGGCGGGCGGCCCCAGCGACACCTTCGCCCGGCTGGTCGCGGGCTTCATCGGCCCGCGCCTGGGGCAGACCATGGTGGTCGACAACCGCCCCGGCGGCGGCGCCGTGCTGGCCAGCGAGACCGTCGCCCGCAGCGCCCCGGACGGCTACACCCTGCTGCACGCCGACAACGGCAACCTGGTCTACAATCCCGCGCTCTACAGCCGCCTGCCCTATGACCCCGACCACGATCTCACCGGCGTCGGCTTCATCGGCCGCTTCCCCCTCTTCCTGGTGGTGCGGCCGGACAGCCCGTGGCGGAGCCTGGCCGACTACATCGCCGCCGCGCGGCGGCAGGCGCCGAACTACGGCACGCCCGCCGTGGCCTCGCCGCACCACCTGGCGATGGAGATGCTGAAGCGCCGCGCCGGCTTCGACGCCACCCACATCCCCTATCGCGGCGGGCCGGCGGCGATGCAGGACCTGCTGGCCGGCGTGGTGGACAGCGTGCTGATCGACTGCGCGACGGGAATCCCCTTCCTGCGCGAGGGCAAGGCGCACGGCCTCGTCGTGCTCTCCGAGGCGCGCTCGGCCCAGGCGCCCCAGGTGCCGACGGCGCGGGAGCTTGGCATCCCGGATGCCGTGGCCTTCGGCTGGCAGGCGATGCATGCGCCCGGCGCCACGCCCGGCCCGGTCATCGCCCGGCTGAACGCCGAGCTGCGCGCCGCCGTCGCCGAGGCGGGGATGCAGGAGCGGATGCGCGGCCTCGGCATCGAGAGCGCGCCCTGGTCCCCGCGCCAGCTGAACGAGTTCGTCGCGGCCGAGAGCGCGATCTGGCGGCCGCTGATCCGCGAACTCGGCATCCGGCTCGACGCCTGACCCCGCCGGGGCGCGGCGGCGTGTTGTAAGCGGGCCAACACCAGGGCTACAGGACCGGAATGAATAACCCGCCGAAGCGGAACTCTCCCCTGCCTTCATCTCCGAACGAGCACGCCGCGCCGCGGCCAGGCCAGTGGGTCCATCGGCTGTCGGCCCTGTTCCGGCACCTGCGGAAGGAGGGCGGTGGCCGTTATGACGGGCTGCCGGGGCGGTTGCGGCTCTGGCTCGATGCCCGCCGCCTGCGCGCCTCGCCGCTGTTCGACACGCCCTGGTACCGCGACACCTATCCCGACGTGGCCATGAGTGGCGGCGATCCGGCCCGGCACTATCTCCGCCATGGCGTGGCCGACGGGCGCGATCCCGGCCCCGAGTTCGGCACCCTCGCCTATCTGGAGCGCTACCCGGACGTCGCGGCGGCGGGACAGAACCCGCTCCTGCACTACCTCCGCCGGGGTGCGAGCGAAGGGCGCGAGGCGGTCCGGCGGCAGGCATCGCGGCAGGCCCGGCGCGACCTGCTGCCGCTCCCGGTCTTCACCACGCCGGACCGCGACGGCCCCGGCCGCGTCACCCTGGTGACCGACAGCGTCAGCGCCGGCAGCCTGTTCGGCGGTGTCGGCACGGCACTGATCCTGGGGGCCCTGCTGGCCGAGCGCCGGTCGCAGGGCCTGCGCGTCGTCACCCGCCTGGAGGCGGCGGAGGTCGGCGGGGTGCGCCGCCTTCTGCGGATGCTGGCGCTTCCGGACACGCTGGAGATCGAGTTCCTCCACCTGCCGCCGGAGGGCCCGCGGCATCTGGAGCTGCGGCCGGCGGACCTGCTGCTCACCACCTCCTGGTGGACCACCCACGCCACCGCCGCCAGCGTCGCCCGGGAGCGCATCCTCTACCTGCTGCAGGAGGATGAGCGGATGTTCTATCCGCATGGCGACCAGCATCTGCTCTGCGCCGAGACCCTGGCGCGGGGCGCCGGGCGCGTGGTGATCAACACCGAGCTGCTGCGGCGGCACCTGGCGGAGACCGGGCTGGCCGGGATGGCCGGGCAGGCCCTGGTCTTCGAGCCGGCCTTCCCCGAGGCGAGCTATCGCTACGAGCCGCGCCCGGCGGAGGACAGGCTGAACTTCTTCTTCTATGCCCGGCCGGGGCATCCGCGGAACCTCTACCAGCGTGGCGTGGAGGCGCTGACGCGGGCGCTGGAGGAGGGCCGGATCGATCCGGCGCGCTGGCTGTTCCACGGCGTCGGCACCGGCACGCCGCTGGCGCTGCCGGCCGGCGCCGAGGTCCGCATGATCGACGGGCTGGGCTGGGACGAATACGCGGCCCTGGTGCGGCGGATGGATGCCGCGCTGAGCCTGATGTACACGCCGCATCCGAGCTACCCGCCGCTCGATCTCGCCGCCAGCGGCGCAGTGGTGGTGACCAACCGCTATGGCGTGAAGCAGTCGCTCGCGGCCTATGGCGGCAACATCCTCTGCGTCGAGCCGGATGTGGACAGCCTGGCGCGGGCGATCGGCGAGGCGGCGGCGCTGGCCGAGGACGGCGCGGCGCGCCGGCGCGGCTACGCCACGCTGCGCGTGAACCGCGACTGGCGCATGGCCATGGAGCCGGTCCTGCGCGCGCTGGATGGCGGCTGATGTTCCTGCATGGCGTGCCGCGGCTGGACTATGCCGATCCCTGGGCGCTCGGGGCGGATGCGCGGCTGGCACAGCTCTGCCGGCCGGGGCGGATCCGCATCGCCTACTACTACGACCATCCGGATGGCAGCACCTTCCGCTACCGCTGCTACAACATGGCGCAGGTGATCAACGCCCGGATGCCGGAGGCCACGGCCTCCTGGTTCTTCCAGGCCGATGAGGCGGCGGTGCTCGACCGCATGGCCGAGGCGGCGGATGTGCTGGTCATCGCCCGGGCGCGCTATTCGGAGCGGCTGAACCGGATGATCACCCGCGCGCGGCAGCTCGGGCGGCGCGTGATCTATGACGTGGACGATCTGGTCTTCAGCATCGACCACGTGCACCTGCTGATGAACAGCCTCGACCAGGAACTGACCGAGGCCAACTGGATGTACTGGTTCGGCTATGTGGGGCGGCTGGCGGCGGTGCTGCACCTGTGCCAGCGCGCCATCACCACCAACGACTTCCTGGCCGCGCGCCTGCGCGAGCTCGGGCCGGTGGCCGATGCGCGCGTGGTGCCGAACTTCCTGAACCGCGAGCAGATGGCGGTCTCCGGACGCGTCATGGCGGCGAAGCGGGCGAGCGGCTTCGCGCGGGACGGGCGGCTGCACCTCGGCTATTTCAGCGGCTCGCCCTCGCATGCGCGGGATTTCGAGATCGTCGCCGGCAGCCTGGCCGCGCTGCTGCGGCGCCATCAGCATCTGGTGCTGCGCCTGGCCGGCTACCTGCAGGTGCCGGCGGTGCTGGAGCCCTATCCGGACCGCATCGAGCGCCTGCCGATGCAGGATTTCTGCAACCTGCAGCGGGCGATCGGCGAGAGCGAGATCAACCTCGTGCCCTTGCAGGAGAATGTCTTCACGCACTGCAAGTCGGAGCTGAAGTTCTTCGAGGCCGGTATCGTCGGCACCCTCACCCTGGCCTCGCCCTGTCACGCCTTCCGCCAGGCCATCCGCGACGGCGAGAACGGGTATCTGGTGCGGGCGATGGACTGGGAAGAGCGGCTGGAGTCGGTGATCGGGAGGATGGACGCCTACCCCGCTTTGGCCGAAGCCGCCTTCCTCTCCTCCCGCGAGCACTATTCCTGGGAGCATCAGGTCGCCGCCATCCGGCGGGCGGTGCTGGAGGACTGAAGCCCTCCTCAGGCGGGCAGGGGGCGTTCCGGCCCGGCGGCCAGCGCCTCGGCGGCCAGCGCCCCGGCGGCGCGGCGCAGGATCTCCATCTCGGCCGGCAGCAGCCCCGCCGCCTCCGCCCGTTCGAGCGCTTCCGCCGACAGCCGCCGGGCCGGCGCGGCCAGCCGCCCCTGGCCGCAGCGCGCCAGCATGGCCAGCGTCTTCTGCAGCCGGATGCCCACCTCCACCTCGCCGGCGCCATCCCGCGCGATAGGGCGGAAGACATCGTTGAAGAAGACATCCGGCGCGATATCGGGCACGCGCAGACGCGGAAACGCGGCCTCCTCGTCCTCCGCCTCGGTCTCGGCCCAGCGCCCGAGCAGTCGCCCCAGCGCCGCCAGCACGCCGATCGCCGTTCCGGTGTCGTTGGTGGCGGCGGAGAGGGCGCGGCAGGCGATCTCGGTCAGCACGATCATGCCGTAGCGCGGGTCCTGCTCGAAGCCGCGCTGGTCGCCCAGGGTGAAGGCCTGGCGCAGCCGTTCCTCCGACTCCGGCGAGGCGGCACGCGGCAGGTGCAGCAGCGGCCGGTAGGGGTCCAGGGCGGCGCCGGGCAGCACCGCCAGATGGATGTCCTGCTCCATCTCCTCGGCCAGGCGGGACAGGGCCTGGACATCGATATGCTGCAGATAGCCGAAATCCACCGCCATGACCGGCACCGCCCCGGCGGGAAGCGGCAGGCTCCGCGCGCCGCCCAGGCGGGGCCGTTTGGCCCAGTCCCCGAGCGAGGCCGCGGCCGTGGCCTCCACCCGCGAGACCGTCTCGCCCAGGCGGCCGAAGCGCGACAGATGGTCGATCCAGCGCAGCAGGGTAACGACGATCCAGAGGATGACGCCGATGGTGACGATGAAGAGGACCACCCGCCCGCTCTCGCCATAGAAGCCGGTGCTGAGGGCGATGATGCCGACGATGCTGAAGAGGAAGCAGCCCAGGAAGGTGGAGATGGCGTTCTGCGCCTGCTGATCCTCGATCAGCAGCAGGCTGGCGCGCGGCGTGGCGGCGTTGCTGGCGGCGGAGAAGGCCGAGACCATGGTGGTGAGCGAGAAGGTCGTCACCGCCAGCATGCTGGAGGCCAGGATGCTGAGGATGTTGTCCACCGCCGAGGCGCCGATCTGGGTGGTGAACTCATAGGGGATGAAGGGTGCCGCGACCGCCGAGACCAGGGCCGTCGCCACGGCCAGGACGGAGAAGAGGGCGGCGCGGAACCACAGGCGGCGCGTCAGCCTCCGCAGCATCCAGCGCCAGCGGCTCATCGCCCCTCCCTTCCGTGACAGGCCTGCCGCGGCGAAACGCCAGGCCCAGGGCGGGGTTGCCGCCCCCAGCGCCTTCTCAGGCCGGGACGCGCGCCCCGCGCACCGCCTCGGCCAGGTCGCGCACCTGGTCGAGCACCTTGCGGACCGTGTCGGGGCGGGCGCGGCCCTTCTCGTCCAGGCTGGCGGCCAGGGTGTCGATCAGCGCCGAGGCGACCACCGCTCCGTCGGCGACCTGCACCGCCTCCGCCGCCTGCTGCGGCGTGCGCACGCCGAAGCCGATGGCGATCGGCAGCTCGGTGAAGCGGCGGACGCGCGGGATGGCCTCGGCCAGCGCGTCGCGCGTGGCGCTGCGCGTGCCGGTGATGCCGGCGATGGCGACGTAGTAGATGAAGCCGCTGGTGCCGGCGAGCACCTTGGGCAGCCGTGTCTCGTCGGTCGTCGGCGCGATCAGCCGGATCAGGTCGAGCCCCTGCTGCCGCGCCGGATCGGCCAGCTCCTCCGCCTCCTCCGGCGGCAGGTCGACGACGATCAGCCCGTCGACGCCGGAGGCGGCGGCATCGCGGCAGAAGCGCTCCGTGTCATAGGCGAGGATCGGGTTGAGATAGCCCATCAGCACGATGGGCGTCTCGTCGTCCTCGCGGCGGAAATCGCGCACCATGGCCAGCGCGCCGGCCAGCGTTCCGCCCGCCTTCAGCGCGCGCTGCCCCGCCCGCTGCACGGTCGGGCCATCCGCCATGGGGTCGGTGAAGGGCACGCCGACCTCGATCAGGTCGGCCCCGGCCCCGGGCAGGCCGCGCAGCAGCGCCATGCTGGTCGCCGGATCGGGGTCGTAGGCCTCCAGGAAGGGCATCAGCGCGCCGCGGCCCTCGGCCCGGAGCTGCGCGAAACGGGCGGCGATGCGGCTCACAGCGTCTCTCCCAGATGCTTGGCCACGGTGAAGATGTCCTTGTCGCCCCGGCCGGAAAGGTTGAGCAGGATGATGCTCTCCTCCGGCATCTCCGGCGCCAGCTTCATCACCTGCGCCAGGCCATGCGCCGATTCCAGCGCCGGGATGATGCCTTCCAGCCGCGAGCAGAGCAGGAAGGCATCGAGCGCCTCCTGGTCGTTGATGCCGACATAGGTGACGCGGCCGATCTCGTGCAGCCAGGCGTGTTCCGGCCCGATGCCGGGATAGTCGAGCCCGGCCGAGATGGAATGCGCCTCGATGATCTGGCCGTGCGGGTCCTGCAGCAGATAGGTGCGGTTGCCGTGCAGCACGCCGGGCCGGCCCTTGTTGAGCGAGGCCGCGTGCTGTTCCGTCTCCATGCCGTGCCCGGCCGCCTCGACGCCCCAGATGGCGACGTCCGGATCGTCCAGGAAGGGATGGAACAGGCCCATGGCGGAGGAGCCGCCGCCGACGGCGCAGACCAGCGCGTCCGGCAGGCGGCCCTCGGCGGCCAGGATCTGGCTCCGCGCCTCCTCGCCGATCACGCACTGGAAGTCGCGCACCATCTGTGGGAAGGGGGCGGGGCCGGCCACGGTGCCGATGCAGTAGTAGGTGTCGGCGACATTGGCGACCCAGTCGCGCATCGCCTCGTTCATCGCATCCTTCAGCGTGCCGGCGCCGGAGGTGACGGGGATCACCTCGGCGCCCAGCAGCTTCATGCGGAAGACATTGGGCTGCTGCCGCTCGACATCGGTGGCGCCCATGTAGACGACGCATTTCAGGCCGAAGAGGGCGCAGGCCGTGGCGGTGGCGACGCCGTGCTGCCCCGCGCCCGTCTCGGCGATGATGCGCGGCTTGCCCATGCGTTTGGCCAGCAGGATCTGGCCCAGCACGGCGTTGATCTTGTGCGCGCCGGTGTGGTTCAGCTCCTCGCGCTTGAAATAGATCTTCGCGCCCTTGCCGGAACCGGCGCCGGCCTCGGCCCGCGCGTGCTGCGTCAGCCGCTCACAGAACCAGAGCGGGCTCGGGCGGCCGACGTAATCCTTCAGCAGCCGCCGCCACTCCGCCATGAAGGCCGGGTCCTGGCGCGCGGCGAGATAGGCCTGCTCGACCTCCTGGATGACCGGCATCAGGGTCTCGGCGACATAGCGGCCACCGAACTGACCGAAGCGGCCCCGGCCATCGGGGCCCTGGCGAAGCGAATTGGGCAGAGGCTGGTTCACGGGTTCCTCCGGGCTGAGGAACAGTGTTAGCCCGTGACGGGCCTGGGGGGTAGGGGGACCGCGGCCCCCGGCACCATGGCGCGGCCGCGTCTCAGCTGGCCACGGCCATGCCCTCCTCCAGCCGCAGCAGATGGGCATGGAAGGGCGCGAGATGCGGCGCGGCGGCCTCGGACATTTCGACCCCCGACTTCCGGTGCCACAGGATGAAGACCGCATTGGCCAGGACGGGCCGGTAGTCGCGCGGCAGGGTGCGCAGGAAGTCGGTTGGCATGGCAGCCAGCCGACCCTTGTGCAGCACCACCCAGCCATAGGTGGTGCCCTCGGCTGCCTGCTCATCCACAGGCTGGGTCAGCACCTGCCGGAAGGGGCCGGGGGCAAGCACCGGCACACCGGGCAGGCCATGCCGGGCCAGGATCTCGGCCACCTCGTTCCAGGCCGTGTCATGGCGCGGAAAGGCCGGCACGGGACCATGCGGCCCGCCGAGCCGCTGCAACACCGGGCGGGCGTGGAGCGGGCCCTCCGTATCGCCCGCCGCGAAACCGGGCCGCGCCCGCCAGAGGATGAAGACGGGATTGGCCAGCACCGGCTCGGCCCGCGCGCTCAGGGCGGAGAGGTCCGCCACATCCCGCGCCGCCGGCGAACCCTTGTGCAGCACGACCCAATCGGCGGGGTGGCCCTCGACCGGCTGCTCCTCGACCCTCCGGCAATGCGTCAGCCAGGGGTGGAACGGCGCCGGCGCCTGCACGTGGTCGGCGGCGGCGGCGTGGCGGCGCAGATGGTCGGCGATCTGCTGCCAGGCCGGGTCCAGCACCGTGGAGACCGCCGCTGTGGCGGGGCGGACCTCCAGCCCGGCCGCGGCGGATGGCAGGCCGATGAGGTGCAGCCGCAGACACCGCAGCGTCAGCTCCCCGCTCGCCTCCTTCGGCTGCGTCAGACGGAATTCCAGATTGCGGCCGGCCAGTTCCGCTGGCACCTCGAACGGGATCGAGGCCCGCAGCGCCTGCTCGAAGCCCAGCTTCGCCAGGGTGCGGCGGCCGCCGTCCGCGTCGATCTGCAGGTGGAAGGGGCCTGGGACCGTCGCGTCCAGATCGACCTCGAGGGCGAAGCGGCCGGTACCGAGGGGTTGATAGGGGCCGTAGAAGCACCAACGCTCCGTGCCGTCGAAGGCCATGGTGACGGTGCCCTTGTCCAGGCGCCAGTCCCGTTGGGGGTGGAAGGAGGCCATGCGGCGGCGAAGATAATCCTCCAGCACCTGACCCTGGCCCCGCCGGCCGGCATAGTGTCCTCGCCGCTCCGTGACGAAGCGCTCGATGGCATCGATGCTTCTCGCCGCTGCCCCGCCATCGCGCGGGCCGAAGGCCATCTCCGCCCAATGGGCACGGCGGGCGGCATGGGCGGCGGGATTGGCAAGGCTGGCCGCCACGGCATCGGCGAGCGTGGCCAGGGTGCAGACCGGACCGTAGTCGATGCGCACCGGCCGCTCCAGCATGCGCGCCAGCAGGTAGTCGGGCTCGGCCGGGTTGTCGAGCAGCACCATCGGCATGTCGATGGCGCAGAGTTCGAAGCCGATGCCGGAGGTATCGGTGACGGCGCAGTCGAGGCCGACGAAATGGTCCACCCGCGGCAGGGCGGGCGAGGGCCGGAAGCGCAACTCGGCCACCTCCTCCGGGTCGCATTCCAGCGAATGCGGCAGGGCGACGACGTTGTACCGCCCCTCCAGCAAGGCCTCGACCTCCCGCAGCCGGTGACCCCGTTGCGGATGATGCAGGGTGCCGCGGTGCCGGAAGGTGGGGCAATATCCGACAATCGGCCTGGAATCGAAGTCATAGAGCTCGCGCAGGCGCCGCTGGATGGCCGCTTTCTGCCGCGCCCGCCGTTGCAGCAGATCGATCTTGGGCGAGCCGAGATTGCGCACGACCATGGGCGCCTTGCCGGCGGCCGTCGCGCCCGATCCATGATCGTCGATGATCCCCTCGCCGCCATAGGGCAGCAACAGCAAATCGACATCCAGCCGGAGGGCGCCGCGCTTGGCGAGACCCAGCCCATGCGTCAGGAAGACGCGGGGGCGCGGCGCCGCCTTCAGGGCGGCGTCCTGCAGGCCAATATAGGCATCGGCATCATAACGGCAGACGAAGCGCCGGCCGGTGGTCACGGTGTGCCGGCGACTCCGGGCCTCGTCGATCAGGTGCTCGAACAGCGTGTTGTACTGAGGTTCGTCGAGAACGAAGTGGAAATGCATCGGCTGTCTCGTTCCGCTCGGGCTGCCCGGCCTGCCCGGGCGGACAGTCAGTTTCCGCCGAGGCCGAGCGGAGCAGGCTGCGCCAGCCCGCGCTTGATCGCGGTGGTGGAGATGCCCTCGGTGCGCGGCAAATAAACCACCTCGCACAGATCCCGGTATTCATCGAAGCGGCCGGCCCAGTCATCGCCCATGACCATCACCTTCGCCCGATAGCGGCGGATATACTCCCCCTTCAGGTCCAGGCTCTCCTCGGGGAAGACCTCGTCCACATCCTGTAGCCCGGCTACGATCGACATCCGCTCCTCCTGCGAGAAGACCGGGCGCAAACCCTTCTTGGAGAGGTTCAGGGCATCCGTGGAGACGCCGACCACAAGCCGCGTGCCCAGGGCACGCGCGCGCTGCAGGATGCGCAGATGGCCGATGTGGAAGAGGTCATAGGTACCGAAGGTAATCACGCACCGTGACGCAGCGGACATACGCATCCCCATATGGACCAGATGTTGCACATTCATGAGGATTGCATGACAGCCGGAACGAAACAACCTATGCGTTAGTATCCCCAGAAAATTTTCCTGATCGGGTTTCGCCCGGAAAAGGAACGGGCGTCCGCGTCACGGGGCCATCTGACGGACGGCGGCCACGAAGGCGGCGATCCGCGCCGCGTCCTTGACGCCCCGGGCGCGCTCCACGCCGGAGGAGACATCCACGGCCGGCGCCCCGCTGATCCGCAGCGCGGTGGCGACATTGGCGGGGTCGAGGCCGCCGGCCAGCATCCAGGGGCGCGCGATCGGCCGGCCGGACAGCAGGCGCCAGTCGAAGCTGACGGCATTGCCGCCGGGCAGGCTGGCCCCCGCCGGCGGCTTGGCGTCGAGCAGGAAGCGGTCCACCGCCGGGGCGTAATCCTCCAGCCGCCGCAGATCCGCCGCGCCGGAGACGCCCAGCGCCTTCATCACCGGCAGGCCGAAACGGGCGCGGATCGCGGCGCAACGCTCCGGGGTCTCGGACCCGTGGAGTTGCAACAGGCCCAGCGGCGCCTCGGCCAGGATGGCGGCGATCTCGTCGTCGGCCGCATCGACGACCAGGCCGACCGGCACGGGCGCCGCCGCCCCGCCACGCGCGATCAGCGCCGCCGCCCGGGAAGGGGTCACGGCGCGCGGCGAGGCCGGATAGAAAACGAAGCCGGCCCAGTCGGCGCCGGCCCGCAGCGTGGCGTCATAGCCCTCGGCGTCGTTCAGCCCGCAGATCTTGATCCGCGCGGCCATCTCAGCGGGCCAGGCTGCCCGCGATGGCGGCGGCCGCGGCGCCGGGCTCGGCCGCGCCGGTGATCGGCCGGCCGACCACCAGCCAGTCCGCCCCGGCGGCGACCGCCTCCTCTGGCGTCGCCACGCGCGCCTGGTCGCCGACGGCGCTGCCGGCG